>VAWU01000046.1:0-10355 GCA_005888325.1 Actinomycetota bacterium | reverse complement strand
CGACGAGGGCAGTGGCGTCGTCGAAAGGCGCATCAAGCTCCTCACAAGCGTTCTCGCACCCACGACCGTCCTCACCGCGCTGTTGTTTTATTACGGGTATGTCGCGACGACGGCGGAGTACGGCTACTTCGGGATTAACCTGAGCTCCCTGCGGCTGTCGAACCAAGATTTTATTCTGCGGAGCGCAGCAGCGCTTTTTCTCCCTGTCGGTGCGCTTCTCTTTGCGGCCCTGCTGGGGCTTTGGGGTCACATGGCCGCCTTACGACTGATCGCGTCTGGCAGACGTCTTCGCCAAATCCGGATCGCGTCCATCTGCCTGGCCGCGGCGGGCGTCGCCTCAGTTGGGCGCGGAATAATCGGAGTTTTGGTCCCAGCGGTTTCCCGATCCGAGCCGATGGCTTCCAGCGCACTGTGCCTCGGGCTTGGCGTCGCAGCGACCGCCTACGGGCGATACGTCTGGCAGGCAATCGCGGTGCCAGCTTCAAAGGACTCGGCAAACTCCGTGCTGGAACAAGCAAGCGTGGCAATTGTTCTGGGCATCCTGGTTCTGAGCTTGTTTTGGGCCACTAACAGTTTCGCAGCTGCCTACGGTCGCGGGTCGGCCGTTGTGGCAGCAGAGCACCTGCGAGATCGCCCCGCCGTGGTGCTGGACACGACGGAGCAGCTATTTGTGCGCTACCCGGGAGTCCACGAGTTCTCACTTCCCGCGAGTCCGGGTCAGCGATTTCTGTACCGATACCGGGGTTTCCGGTTGCTGATCGAGGCGAGTGGACGGATGTTCTTACTGCCAGAGCAGTGGCGAAAGGGTAGCGGAGCCATTCTCGTCGTTCGGAACGACGAGAATGTGCGGCTGCAGTTGTATCGCTGAACGTCGCAACCTAGGAGACGGTCCCGATGCCATCAGCAGTCGACACCCGACGGGCGCGGTGAGTCCGAGCATTGTCGTTTCGCTCCGCCTTCAACCCGAGACGTGTCACCGGTGGCGTGAGTGATTCCGCGCGGCATGGTCTCACCGCTCCATCGATTCACCGTCACGGCGACAACGTCCTGGTGGTGCTAGCACCCGAGCAGCCCGACAGGACGGGTTGGCCCGAGTAACTCGCCACGGCGCAGGTGTCCTTGCTGAAGGAGCTGGCCGAACTGGACATCAAAGACTTCGCGGAAGACGGGAAGACGATTCGGCGGCTCCTTGACCGACAGTGAGGCCTCCGAACACGACCCGCACGCCGAGCAGTTCGACAAGTTGTCGAGGGCGATCACCCGGTCGCCTCCCGCGGGCAGCGCCTCGGGCTCGTTTGCCTAGCGCGGGCAGGTTGTCGTCCCGTCAACGCACGCGGATCAATCCGGATGTGTTACCACCAAACGAATACGCGGTGTCTCCCGTCAGATGGACGCGAGGAAAGCGTCGCGTTGATCGGCTCGCGCTCGAGCCGCCTCGGCGATCGTCTCGTCGAGGATGTCGTCGAGCCGTCGCAGGGCTCCAACCGGTCAGACGCTGGAGCTTGGTGGTGTCGGGCACCCGCCGCCGCATGTCCTCGAAGCCGCGCTCGTAGGCCTGCTCGTAGGGAATCCGCTGGATGCCGGCCGGGGTCGGGGTCCTGCGGAGGATGCCAGCTCGTTGATCGAGATCTCCTCCTGCGATCCCACGTTGAAGACCTCGCCCACCGCGTCGGGATGATCCATGACCCGCAGAATCGCGTCGACAACATCGGCCACGTGACAAAAACACCGGGTCTGGTGGCCGTCGCCGAAGACCGTGAGGGGCTCGCCCCGCAGCGCCTGGTGCACCAGTCGGGGGACCACCATGCCGCCGACCGCGCGCTGGCGGGGACCCACGGTGTTGCGCACGCTGCTGCGCAGTCGGGGACCGTTCCGGCGATTGCTGGCCGGGGTCGGCCTCTACGGCCTCGGCAACTTCTCGGCCACGCTGTTGATCTTGCGAGCCACCCAGCTCTTGCATGACCACGGCCGCACCAACCCCGATGCCGCCGCGGTCGCGGTGCTGCTCTACGCCGCCACAACGCAGCCAACGCGGTCGCCGCCTACCCCGCCGGGGCTGCAGCTGATCGGATCGGGCGACGACCGGTCCTCGTTGCCGGCGTCGCACTCTTCGGCGTGGCATGCGTCGCCTTTGCGCTCGGCTCCGCCAGCGTCTTGGTGCTCGCCGTCTTGTTCGTCGCGGTCGGAGCCTCGACCGCGCTGGTTGAGACCGGCGAAGGCGCGCACGCCGCCGAACTGCTGGACCCGGCCATCCGAGGGCGAGGTTTCGGACTGCTCGGTCTTGTCGACGGCGTCGGCGACCTCGTCTCCAGCGTCGTCGTCGGCGTGCTGTTCACCGTCACCAACCCAGAGTGGGCCTTCGTCTACGCGGCGGTGCTGTCGGCCGCCGGCACCGCGGTCCTATCGGCCGGCGCACGCCGTCGAGGACTCGTAGCGTCGTGATGGAGCAGTTGGCGACCTCGACGTCCCGGTAGACCTAGGGTCCCGTCCGAAGCGCCCAGACGACTGCCGCTCCCGTGATTCGCCGGGTTCGCCCGTCGCGGAATGGAGACCGCCAATGAACAAGGCCGAAGTAGTAAATACCATCGCCCAACGGACGGGGCAGTCGGCCGCCACCGTGAGCGAGGTACTCGCCGCGTTCGAGGGGGTCATCGTCGAAGCCGTCGCCGGGGGCGACAAGGTGCAGCTGCCCGGGTTCTTGAGCTTCGACCGGACAGAGCGGAAGGCCCGCACCGGCCACAATCCGGGTACCGGCGCGGAGATCCAGATCCCCGCCGCGACCGTGCCGCGTGTGAAGGCGGGCAAGTCGTACGAGATCCACGGCGGCGGCCGTCCACTTGACCTTGCCCGTGGCCCGGTCGCGACCCTCGTACACGTTCTCGGCCGAGGCGGATGCCTTCCACTCCGTGCGCATGTCGAGCAGGTGCACGAAGAAGTCGTTGGTCAACGTCTCGGGCTTGTCGGTGAGGACACCATGTTGCGACTGCCGGAAGTTGGCGTTCAGGGCACGCATGCCACCGACGAGCACCGTCATCTCGGGAGCGGTCAGCGTCAGGAAGTTGGCCCGCTCCACAAGCAGCGTCTCCCGGTCACGACTGGAGGTGGCTCCATCGCACATGATCACCGACGAGTTCGCTCGCGCATCCCAGTTCGATGCTCACCGCGTGGGCTTGGTCGAGATGCCGGGCGGCAGGTATCTGGCGCGACGGCCTAACTCCGCTGCTCGTCTTCCTCCATGTCGCGCACGAGATGCGGACCGCTGCGCGCGACGCTTGCCAACACAGCGGCCTGCAGGCCGGTCGCCACCTCGCGCGCTCGGGTTATCAGGTTGAACTCGTACCCCTTCTCGCCCACGTCGTCGCCCATGTGACCGACGACTTCCCAGAGCACGCGAGTGATGCCTTCGGCCTCGTCGAGTGTCAGGTGAACCGGGAAGTCTTCACCCTCGATTGACACACGCAGCCGCTCCTTCACCGCCTCGGACAGCCGCGTGTGCGTCGGTCTAGCGTCACCAGCGGCGCCTCCCTTCGCTCCTCGTCCAGGGCGACCTCCGCTCGGCCGTTTGCAGGCTGGGCGCAGCTGCCCGGCGCGGATAGGTCTAGGGCGCGAGGTGGCCTCACGAAAGGCCCGTGCTCGGTCCGCGCGGCACTGAGCGGCTACTTCTCGCTGCGCCCCTCCTTGTCCAGGCGCCGCAAAACACCGTAAAGACGTTCAACTGCCGCAAGGAGCGCAGCGAATGACGAGGGCTCTAAGCCGCCGGCGCTGGTTAGTTCCCGGAACGCCGCACGGTAGCCCCGATCCGCATCGCTCAGTTCTCGCAGCTTGACGCGCCGGAACTCTTGCTTCTGTCGGTCGTCCACAACCCTCACGCTAGGCGAGGGCTACCGCCGCTGGCTCTTGCGAAGAAGAGCACCGAATGCACCCGTTACGCGCTCGGGTCGCCCGGCGCAACGTCGCCCCCGGTGACGGACAGCTCGTGCACGGTGATGCGGAGCTAAGGGTCCAGCCCCCCGGGGGCGACGGGTGAAAGGCTACTGCTCAGCCTCGGAGAACGCCTCAGCGACTTCTCCTCAGGCGCAGCACGAGCCCTTGCGTGCATCGCGAAATTCGCCCGCCGCGAAGCCACTACCCTTGAGGCGGTGGATCTTCTCGAAACGACGACCTTCGAGCATTGCGGCACCCTGGTGAGTGTGGTTGCCCTTGAACCCGGGCCGATCAACCGGCTGCGCTGCCCGGTCTGCGGCTTGGTGCGTTGGCGTCGCGACCCCGCGGACCAGTCGGGCGACGAAGCATTGATCAATCCGATCCAGCTCCTCCCGAGGTCCGACCACGGCATCTAGCGCATAGGTGCAGCCCTTCCCAGGTCGAGGGGGTCTCGTCGACGACGCGCAGACTGGGCGGAGACGCTCGAGGGCCGCCCCCGGTGACGGACAGCTCGTGCATGTCCTGTGCAGAGCTCGGGGCACGCCCCCGGGGCGACGGTGTAACGGTACTCCCGGGGCGTCTATGGAAGCTCGACCGCCTCCACGAGCTCGCGCAGACCCCGCCCTTGTCATCGCGCCCGTCGCGCCGCAGACTCAAGTTGTCGAGGGTCCCGCCACCCTCGACGACACGGCGACCGCGTTTTCCAACCCGTCGCCCGCACTGGCGAGGACACCCAACCCCGTTCTCGCCAGGTGCGGGTCGGGGTTTGACCGCCGCGCGGTCGCGAATAGCCCCCGCCCGCTCTTCCCAGCGGGCGGGCGGCGCCTGGGGTGGTTGCTTTCGCCGGCTCTCAGCGCGTCACCATCGCTGCTGGTGAGCTGGTCCTCGCTGCCGTTAGCACCGCGGTGGCTGCGCGTATCGTCGCTCTCGGCAGGCGGCATCGCGCATCCATGCCGGCCGCAGGCCCATGACAATCGACGTAGGGCCCAGCGGCAGCATCAGCGCCGAGGTCGTGGGAGCTCGAGCAGCTCTCTGACGGTCGTCGTCGACACTCTCCCGCGCCCGAATGCGGTTCCGGCACCCATAGGGTAGAAGGTGACCTCGGCGTGGCTGCGCGGTCATGCCTGTCGGAGTTCGCGACCGGCTATGCAGCGGGGGTCGGGTACGGCAGGGACGGGTCAGGGCAGCACCGGCCCAGCACGCGTGGAGTCGGCGCATCGGGTAGCGGCCTATCCTGGGGTGTCTACGGGGGGTAGCGGAGGATGTCCTTCAAGGTTGGAGACGCTGTCGTGTATCCCCACCACGGCGTGGCTGTCATCGAAGGACGTGAGCAGCGCCGCGCCTTCGGTGAGAACCGGCACTATCTCGTCCTGCACGTCACCCATGACGACCTGACCCTCCTGGTCCCCGTCGACGGCATTGACCAGGTGGGCGTGCGGGAGATCATCGGCGCGGAGGAGGCCACGGACGTGTTGGCCACCTTGGCCAAGCGAGACGCCCACGTTCCCCTGAACTGGTCGCGGCGCTTCAAGAACCACATGGCCAAACTCAAGTCGGGCGACATCTACCAGGTGGCTGAAGTGGTGCGGAACCTCACTTGTCGGGGCCAGCAACGACCGCTGTCCGCAGGGGAGAAGCGGATGCTCGGCACCGCTCGACGCACTCTCGTGGCGGAGCTGAGCATCGCCATGCGCATCAGCGACAAGGAGACCGATCAGCAGATCGACGCGATCCTGGCACGCTCGACCGTACCGCTCGTCGCAACCTCTCCCGAGCCCTCGCGACCGAGCACCTGACACGTGCTCGAGGATCCGTTCGGTCAACGCCGAGGCAGACGGCGCCGTTGTCGCGCTCATTCGGCTGCACGCGCGTTCGTCGAGGGTTGGCAGGTTTGGGCGGGTTAGAGTGTGTTCGCGCGCTCGGCCATACCACGCAGGTCGCCCGCCGCGCCGGTCCCCTCTTCGGACGCCCGCACACTCGATGGCGTGGAGGCAGAGGAGCTACGAGAAAGATGGCAGTGGGCACGGTCAAGTGGTTCAACGCGACCAAGGGCTTCGGTTTCATCACGCCCGACGGCGGCGGCGAGGATCTCTTCGTTCACCAGTCCGAAATCCAGATGCAGGGCTATCGCGAGCTGGCCGAGGGACAACGAGTCGAGGTCAACGTAAAACAAGGCCCGAAGGGCCAGCAAGCGAGCGGTGTGCGCGCCGTCTGACGCGCACACTCGCCGGGTTGGGGCGGATCCCGCCCCGTCATGCCAGCCGTGCTCGCAAAGCTCAGCAGGTGGCGCCCCTGTCGCGGTCAAAGGGAGCTGGACATGACCGACCCGCCCGAGCGTGATCAACACGCTCTCGACCTTCGCAGCGCCGCCGGCTCGTTGGCGCGGGTTGCCAACGATCTTGGGTACGGGCGCAGGGCTCACGCCATGGAAGCCATCAACTTCGCTCGGCGCCGTGCGCCGGAGTCACAACGGACGCAGCTGCGATCCTCGGAGCTGGCCGGTCGCGACGCTCTGGCGGACAAGGTGCGGGCTGTCGGCCGCGACCACGGGAAGCTGGCGCGCCGTCTGGCCACGGTGGAGCACCTCCGCACACGATTGCTGGCGCCATAGCCGTGGGCTCGCGGGGCGCCTGGGGGTCGCAGGGGCGGGACGAGGACCTCGTGCACCTCTACCTGCGCGACCTGGGCAGGCACCCGCTGTTGAGCAAGGACCAAGAGGCGGACCTCGCCCGCACGATCGAGACAGGCGTGGCGGCGAGAGGGCCGGCTTCAGCGCCCCGACCGCAACCTCACCAGTGTTGAGCGCCGAGACCTGGAGCGGGAGGTACGTCGCGGCGACGACGCGACCACCGCCTTCGTGCAGGCGAACCTCCGTCTCGTGGTCGCCATCGCCAAGCGTTACCAGCTCTCCGGACTCCCCCTGCTCGACTTGGTTCAGGAAGGCAACCTGGGTCTCATCCATGCGGTGGAGAAGTTCGACTGGCGCAGGGGTTTCAAGTTCTCCACCTATGCGACCTGGTGGATCCGTCAGACCATTACGCGCGGCATCGCCAACACGGGCCGCACGATCCGGCTGCCGATGCACGTAGGCGATCTCGCCATGCGGGTTCCTCACGCCCGAAACGATCTCCAACGGCGTCTGGGTCGCCCCGCCACCCGCGCCGAGTTAGCCGCAGAGCTCGGGGTGTCCGAGCGGCGCCTCCTCGAGGCACTTCGCTGCGCCCTGGAACCTCGCTCGCTCTCCGAGCCACTCGGGACGGACGGCGACGCAGAGGTAGGCGATAGGGTCGAGGACGGTTCGGCGGTGTCACCATTCGAACTCGCGGCCGCTGCCGTACTGCGGGACGATGTCAAGCGGCTTCTGGATCTCTTGGACGAGCGAGAGGGCAAGGTTCTGCGCCTGCGCTTCGGGCTCGACCAAGGTGATCCGCGCACACTCGAGGAGGTCGCCCGAGAATTCCATCTCTCACGCGAGCGGGTCCGCCAAATTGAGGCGAAGGCCCTGACGAAGCTGCGCGACCCTGACATCGCGAACAGATCGGTAAGAGAAATCCTTGACCGTTGATGATGCGCAGCCCCCGGAGTCCGGAAGCGAGAGGTTCTTCGTCGATCGCGTGACCAGATCGTCGATCGAAACAGGAGGGGGAAAACCAGGAGCACCCATGCCTACTGGGACGCGGGCTCGCCCCAGCGATGTGGGGACGAAGGCCACCCCTCCAGGGGCGACTGTCGCTGGGGGGCGAAGTCTGCAAAGAGTCGCCCGAGCACGGCCTTGAGGTCGTCGGCGCTCACAGGCTTGTCGAGGTACGCGTCCGCCCCTTGATCCAGAGCGCGCGCTTTGGTCGCGACGTCACGATGGAAGGAGCAGACAACGATCCGCAACCGCGAGAAACGGTCGCGGAGCGCGGCGATCGTTTCGAGACCCTCTTGGACCGGCATCTGGATCTCGAGGATGACGAGATCGACATCGTGGCGCTCAAGCAGCGCAAGGGCCGCGGCCTGACTGTCTGCCTCGCCGATCACCGTCGCCATCAGCCCGGGGCCCTCGAGCACCTGCCGCACGAGCCGGCGCCGCTCAGCCCGGGGATCGACCAGCACAACACGAAGGGTCCGAATGGCTTGGGCTTCGACCGTGCTCACGCGGCAGTCCTCGACGCTGTGGGGGGCGGGGATGGAGACCATTTCGAGTCCTCCGGCTCCGCGAGCACGGTCCGACAACAAGAAGCCTACGCCGCCAGAGCCGTCCCGACCTCGCGGGTGTAGCGTGAGGGTGGCCCTTGGAAGGGACGCCTCCTCGGCGGGCGACCGCCGCTCGACCGTCCTGTCGCCTCTTCTTGAGCGAAGAGAGGAGACGGGCATGGATGCGAAGACCGACCGGAGCGACATCAGGGTAGAGGACGAGTTCGCCCGCGACGACAAGGCCCTAAGACTGCGGGCGAGCGGGAAGTCTTTTGTCGCGGTCGCTAAGGCATTGGGCTACGGGCGGGCCCACCAAGCCAACGACGCCTTCAACCGCGCCCTCCGGCGCAAGCCCCTCGGAGAGCGGGAGAGCCTCCGTCGTGAAGAGCTGGCCCGCCTCGACACCATGGCCGAGGGCGTACGCGCCAGCCAGCAGCTCGGACCGGACGACGTCATCCGGCGACTCCGCACCGTGGAGCGGCTTCGGGTCATGCTGCTGGCGGAGTGACCGTCGCGGGGTGGGACCACCGAGGTCCCATGTTCCCCACATCAGGCCTCAACGCGAAGCTTGAGCGCCTGCGGGCGTTCGGACCGTCGGTGCTTGAAGAGGATGACGGAGCACTGCGCATGTGGTACTCGGGCCACGACGGGTCGACCGGTCGGGTCCTCGAGGCGATCCAGCAGCCCGGCCAGCCCTGGCGGCGCGTGGGCATCAGCATCGATGCCGGACTGGCGGGCGAGACCGACGCTTACGGTGTGGAATCGCCGTCGGTGGTGGCGACGCCGGGTGGCTATCTCATGGCCTACGCCGGCTCGGACGGCGCCGACACTCGCCTGCACATGGCCACCTCGCCCGATGGCCACCACTGGCAGGCCCACGGCACGTTCATGCAGCGCGGCGAGGAAGACGCGGTGGGCGCCAGCCACCCCTGTCTGTTGGTGACCGGTGAGCGCTGGTGGATCTTCTACTCGGGCTATGACGGGTCCGACAACGGACGGCGAGCCTCGATCCTCGCGGCGGTGTCCCCATCCGGCGCCTCCTGGGACCGGGTGGGGACCATCCTCGCGCCCGAGCCCGACGAGACCGCGGTGTCGGAGCCGTGGGTGGTGCACTCCCAGCGCCACTTCTACATGTTCTATGTCAGTGACGACGACGGAGAGCCGAGCATCCAGATGGCCGCCTCCGAAGACGGGGTGTCCTGGCAGCGCCGGGGCGTCACCCTGTCGCCCAGTGAGCATGGGATCGACAGCCTCGCCCTGAGAAGCCCGTGTGCGCTCAGGCTCCAGGACGGCACCCTGCGGCTGTGGTACGCGGGACGGCCCCGCGGTGACACCAAGGCCGCCTACCGGGTCTGCTGCGCTGACTTCACCAGAGGTGATGGGTGGTCGGCAGCTGGATGATCACCGGCGATGAGTGCCCTCCCGTCTAGTCGAACCTACGCCACGCCAGAGCGGCCCGCGCGCGATCGTGGACACGCCCAGAACTGGAGATCCGGTTATCTCGACGGTCGCGCCCGTCATCGCGACCAGCGATGACGTGGAGTACCGATTCGGCGATCCGCTCTTAGCAAAGCGTTGCAGCGAACGACGTGACAGAACGTCAGCCAGGGCCAGTTGGAGTCGAAAGGCTACAGATGGGCGCGGACGCCTGAGCGCAATGGCTATGTCGACCCGGTCCGCGAGTGCCGGTATCGGCGTTTCTCGAGCGCTCGAGACGGCTCGGGCCCCACCCAAGCCCGTTGCTCCGGTCGTAACCTGTCGTCGAACGTGCCGAGAGGAGCAAGGCGATGGACTACCCGCTGACATACTCCGTCGAGTATCCCGTGTTGGGTGTCAGAACTCGATCGTCATGCTGCGGCGAGTTCATATTCGTGGATGAGTCCGCCGAGGACGTCGTGACGGCGGAGGTTCTCCAGCGGCACCGCGGTCGCTGCGTCCGCGGGAGGATCATCGGGCGAGCGGAGACCGAGGCCGCGATGGGGTCGGCGCTGGTTGTAGTGCCCGACAAAGATCGCCAGTACTCGTTGGAGATGGCGACGGTCGACGACGAGCAGATGGTCGGGACACTCGCGGCGAACGGTGCCGACCCATCGCTCGGCGAACGCGTTGGCCACCGGCGTCCGCACGGGCGTGCGGATGATCCGCGCTCCGATTGAACGCCAGACGTCATCGAAGGCGCGGCTGAACTTGGTGTCGCGGTCGCGGATCAAGTGGCGGGGAACGGCACCGCGTTGTTCCATCGCGGTCACGAC
>VAWU01000045.1:21000-36038 GCA_005888325.1 Actinomycetota bacterium | reverse complement strand
TTGGCCAGGGTTGACGACACGTCGCCGGTGAGGATGACGACCTTCTTTTTGACGTCGACGGTAAGGTCGTCGTCTTTGGTGAAGGGATTGACCCGCAATCGCTCCACGACCGCGGCCTTGATGTCGCCATCGGTCGGTTCGCCGAGCCACGGCTGGCCGTACCAACCGTAGTAGTAGCGGTCGTCGGGATAGGTCCAAGGGATGAAGTTCGGCGCAACCATCGAGCGTCTCCCTTCGTGAGGCAGTGATGCATCGTTTGTCCTACCCCGTCGTCGATCCGCGACACCCGCACGCCGCGTCGTGGCCATGGGCGCTCGAGCAGCTCATTCCTCCAACGACTGGTACGCAACCCGGAGACCGCCCCGCATGCATCAAACACCCGAGCGAGCGTCCCTCCGGCAGATGGTCCTCGCCCCCACTGTGAGCCCGCACTCGATTTTGATGGCGACACCGCGGCGGGGCAAGCCGATGGCGCGGGAGGCGGGGGCGCAGCAAGCATGCTGCCCGGTCTCAATGCCGCAAGCGCCAGGTAGAGGCGGTTGGTGAGCCGCGACGACCCTCGTTTCTTTGCTCGTCAAGACGCCGGAGTGGATGCCCTCACACGACGGTCGGCCTGAACTCACCGGAGGCACTTCCACCCGTGCGATGAGATCGTCGCGTCTCGCTGCGGGCAAGATCTCGACATGACGATCGTCCATCGTGTCCTGCCCCCCGAGCCGGTCACCGACCTGGCTGAGCACCTGCAGCGTCGAGGCGGCGAGGGCCTCGAGGCGGCCCAAGCCCTGGACCCCGACGCCCTCATCGCCGAGTTGAAGGCATCGGGACTGCGGGGCCGGGGCGGCGCCGGCTTCCCGACCGGCGTGAAGTGGCGCACGGTTCGAGACAACCGGTCGACGGTGGAGTCCTCGAGCGTCGTGGTGAACGGGGCGGAGGGAGAGCCCGGGACGTTCAAGGACCGCATGATCCTGCGCAGCAACCCCTACGAGGTCGTCGAGGGCGCCTTGATCGCGGCTCGTGCGGTGGGCGCCGACCAGGTCATCTTCGGTCTCAAGCGTTCGTTCGGCCCGGAACTGGCGCGAATCCGCCAAGCCGTCGAGGAGGTGCGGCGGGCGGGATGGGCCGACGGCGTGGAGCTCATCGTGTTCGAGGGTCCGAACTCGTACCTCTACGGCGAGGAAACCGCGCTGCTCGAGACCATCGACGGCCGCTATCCCTTTCCCCGGGTCGCGCCGCCTTTCCGTCGCGGGGTGCGTGAGGTGGTCGACCGGGCCAGCGACGTCGACTCACGCAGCAACCTGCCCGCCCACGTGGAGATGGCCGGCCCCGGCACAGAGACCGAGGCGCCGCCGACGCTGGTCGACAACGTGGAAACCCTCGCCAACGTGCCCCGGATCATCGCTCGCGGCGCGGGTTGGTTCCGCACCGAGGGAACAGAGGAGTCGCCGGGCACGATCGTGTGCACCGTGATCGGGTCGACCAAACGCCACGGGGTCGGCGAGGTGCTGATGGGCACGCCGCTACGGGAGGTCATCGACCTGGTCGGCGGTGGCCCCCGGCCGGGCCGCCGGATCAAGGCCGTCCTCCCCGGCGTCGCCAACGCTCTCGTCCCGGAGGCCCTCCTGGACACGCCGGTCAGCTACGAGGCGATGACTGCGATCGGCAGCGGCCTCGGGTCGGCTGGCTTCATCGTGTTCGACGACGCCGACGACCTCACCTCGGCCGTTGCGGGTGTCTCCCGATTCCTTGCGGTGGAGTCCTGCGGTCAATGCACGCCATGCAAGCAGGATGGCCTGGCTCTGGCCGGGCTGCTGGCTCAGCTCAGCCGTTCGGAGGCGGGCGGCCACGAGCTCGAGCTGGTTCGCAGCCGCGTCTCGACCGTCGCGGATGAGGCTCGCTGCTTCCTCGCCAGCCAGCACCAGGTCGTGGTGGCCAGCCTGCTCGACCGCTTTCCCGAGGAGATCCACCGGCACGTGCACGGCGGGGCCGACGGGGTTGAGCCTGCCCTCATTGCCGAACTGGTCGACATCTCCGGCGGCCGGGCGGTGATCGACGAGCGGCACCGAGACAAGCAGCCCGACTGGACGTACGACAAGGACTACTCGGGCCAGTCGCCAGCGGATCGATTCGGTGAGCATCGAAGCCCGGAGGCGCTCGCGGATTCGTGAGGATCGAGGCATTGAGTCGGCGGCCGGGGACGCACCGTGGCGGAGTTCGTGCGCGCCGAGCTCCTCGACCTCGATCGAATGCGCCGCACCTCCCTTCTTCCGCGCCGCCGAAGCGGCGCGGGCATGCGCCATCTACCTAGGAGCTCGGCCGCGCGGCGAGGCGCTTCTTGCCTTGCTCGGCGCCCTTGCGGCTCTCGGACTGCGCCTTGCGGAAGAACGCGACGAGCTCGGTGTCGCCGGCTCGTTCGGCGTCGTTGATGAAGACCTCGAGGCGCAGCGCGTTGCTGAGGCAGGCGCACCCTTACGACGACCTCCGGGGTGCCGCTCTGGTTCGCCGTCACCACGACCTCGTGGCGTTGGGGCTTGATGGTGTACAAGCCCGTGAGCTTGGCCCGGTGGTCCACGAGGCGCAGGTACCGGTCGATCGCCTTCAGCGCCACGTCCAAGTCCCCGCTGCGGATCAGCGGCCAGAGGTGCTGGCCGATGTCGCCGAGGCGCTCCAGCTATAGCGTCCGCAGCTCCTCGTCGGCCTCGTGCATCCACCGCCCCAGCCCCAGGATGACCGCGCTGCGCGTGCCGGCCGCGCTCTTGTAGTCGAGGGCATCCGCGATCTGCTGATAGATGCAGTCGGACTTGCGCAGCTCGCTGGCGGCGCGTTCGCGTTCGGCGAGGGCGATGGTCGAGGAGACTTTCCAGCCGACGCACACTCGAAACGCGTGCGATCCCCACGTCGAGCCCGTTCGTTTCGGGCGCGGCCGACCAGGAGATACCTCGCGTCATCCGAAGAGCTAGGAGGCGATATGGGGTCCGTAATCGGCTTCGTGATATGGGCGGTCGACAAGCCACCGAAGCCGTTGAGCACCCGCGGCAACTTCTTCATCTACCTCAGCGCGTTCCTCTGCTTCGTGCTCGCCGCCATGGGCGAGGGTTGGCGGTTCGGGGCGCGGACGCGGAGTGGGCTCGCACCCCGGATCGTGCTCATACCACTTGGGCTGGCCCTGTTCGTTCTGCCACAGGTCATCGCGTGCGGTCGGGGTTTCTGAGAGACAGTAAGGAGCGCACGATGTACATCGGTCTCGGCACACTGCTGCTGGTCATCATCCTTGTTCTCTTGTTGACGTAAATGGCCGGTGCCATGGGGTCTCGATTCGTCGGTGTGTCGCGGCCGCCAGGAGGCTCGAGCCTCGGAGCGCCGAGATCGGAAGACTGGGCGTAGCGACGAAGCGTGTTCGACGGCGCTTGGGTGGGTACGCGCGATCCGTGTCGACATGGGGAGTGCTCCTTGTTCCGGCGGCATTGGGCGCGGTCGCACTGTTTTGACGCTGACGACCTGGCTCGAGCAATCCTCCATCGAACCGATCGCGTCTCGGAGCAGGCGCGGTCGTGTCGTCCGTGACCTTCGTCGTTGTCTCCGCGTCGTTTCGTGTCGCCCCGAGGAGGGCACGTTGATGGGACCGCATACGACTCCGGAGGAGGTCTCATGTCGAGCATCGAAGAGTCCATCGAAGTCGAGGTGCCCGTACGCACGGCGTACAACCAGTGGACGCAATTCGAGGAGTTCCCCCGCTTCATGGAGGGGGTCGACGAAGTGCGTCAGATCACCCCCACACGGACGCACTGGGTCACCGAAGTAGCGGGGGTCGAGCGAGAGTTCGACGCCGAGATCACCGAGCAAGTGCCCGATGACCGCATCGCGTGGAGGAGCACGGCTGGCCCCGAGCAGGCGGGGGTGGTCACCTTCCACCGGCTGGGCGATGGTCGCACCAAGGTCATGCTCCAGCTGGAGGTCGAGCCCCAGGGGATCGCCGAGTCGGTCGGGGACAAGCTCGGCTTCATCAGGCGTCGGACCAAGGCAGACATGAACCGCTTCAAGGAGTACATCGAGTCGCGTGGTGCCGAGACCGGCGCTTGGCGAGGCGAGGTCGACCAGTCCAAGACGTCCTGACCCCAGCGCATCGCCCAAAGCTTGGGCGCGTTCTGAGCACGCACCCTCATGGTCGCAATTGGTAGGAAGCACTGGGAGCGATGCCATTGAACGCGATGGGCGGCCCAGGCACGACAGATCGAGAGAGGAGCAGGCATGCCCTACAACGAAGCCCGGGACAAGGACATATGGGGTCGCTCCGAGATGACCAAGGCCGAGTTCGAACGGGCCATGGGGCGCTGACCCACATGGCGACGCGAAAGCAGGTGGCAGCCGCCAAACGCAATGTGAAAAAGGCACGCGCTGGCGCACAGAAGAAGCGCTCGATCGCCCACCTTCCTGCGAAAACCCGTACGGCGCTCGGCAAGCAGGGCGCCGCAGTGGCCAGGCGCAAGCGTACCGGCGGCTCCTCCCCGAAGACCCGCCAAGAGCTCTACGCCGAGGCGAAGCGCCATGGTCTGGCGGGCCGCTCGAAGATGGGCCGCGACGAACTGGCGCGCGCGCTTGGCCACCAGTAGGACCGGAGTCCGACAAGCGAAAGGAGAAGTCGATGCCGTCGAAGTCGGCCAACGTGAGGAACCCGAGGCAGTACGAGGCCCTCAAGGACCAGGGTATGTCCAAGCAGCGGGCCGCGAAGATCGCCAACTCACCCAACGCTTCCAAGCGTGGAGGGAAGAAGTCGGGCTCGGGAGGCGACGCGTCGCAAGGCGGCACGACCGCACAGCACAAGGCTGCCGGCCGCAAGGGCGGAAAGGCCGCGGCTCGCAAGTCCTGAGACGAAGTTCCCCCATGTTGACCGCGGTCGAGGTCGTCGCGTCTTGGCCCGAGTCCACTACTTCTGCGACCACGCCGCCTGGCGCGGCAGATCGTTACCGTGGCGGGTCATGCGATTGATCCTCGTGCGCCACGGTGAGGCGTACGCCGGCTTCCATGGGCCGATCGCCGGACCGACTGGCTGCGCGGGTCTGACCCCACATGGCCGCCTCCAGGCCGAAGCCCTGCGTGAGCACCTCGCCTGGACTGGGCAGGTGCGCGCCGACCTCCTCCTCGCGAGCGTCCTGCCTCGTGCCATCGAGACGGCGCGCATCGTCGCACCCGGTCTCCGGTTGGAGCTCTCCGGCCAGGATTGCGACCTTTGCGAGTTTCACACCGGCGAGGCCGACGGGATGGACTGGTTGGATTACAACGACCGCTACGGCTCTTTCGACATGGAGGCTGAACCCGATCGGTTGTTCGCGCCGGGCGGGGAGAGCTGGAACAGTTTCCACGAGCGGGTGAGCAGGACTCTCGAACGATTCGCTCGCGACCACGCCGGCGAGTCGGTGGTGGCCGTGTGCCACGCCGGGGTGATCATCGCGTCGATGCGTCTGCTGCTCGGCATTGCCGATCCCGCCACCAGCGCACATCTGCGCCCCACGAACACCGGGCTGACGGAGTGGGAGTACGAGCCGTCTGAGGGTCGTTGGCTACTGCGCTACTACAACGACGCCGGCCACCTGCTGGATCTCGATCCTCCCCAGGAGCGACCTGACGACGCTTCCGTGGTGGTACCGAGCGAACCCAGCGGGTATAAGGGACCCGACCATGAGCAGTGGCGACGGCTATTCGACTGACGCCGCCCGAGCAGCGGCGGATCGGGAGGAGCTGGGGGAATGGGTGGCAAAGTTCCTCCGCAGCCCAGGCAGCGACAACGCCGATCTGGCCGATCTTCTGTCCGACAAGATCCGCTGGTGGCTGGGCCCGGTGCAGGTGCCGCTCGACCAGCTGAACCGGTTGGCCGGTCCGCCGGGCGCCCCGGTGGTGCGCGCCATCGACGAGGGCGATTGGCGCGACGACATCGACGACCTGAGCCGAGACATCCAGGCAGGCCTCGAACCTCCTCCGGTCATCGTCTCCTACCGTGATGACCAGCTGGTGCTCGAAGACGGCAACCACCGTGTCGAGGCTCTCCGACGAGCCGGTGCGAACCAGGCCTGGGCGGTGATCGGTTTCGAGGACCCGGATGAGCGCGCCCGCTTCGTCGCTCGGAGCGAGGCCAAACAGAACTGAGTCAGGAGCGACGATGCCTAACGACGCGTCCTACTGTCCCGGAAGGTGGGTTCGGGTAACGCCGGTCACGGTGCACTTCACCGGCCCCCTGGCATCGCGATCGCCTTTTAGTGTCCAGGTTGCGCCCGCGCCCGAGGCGACGCTCTTGACGCCGTCGACCCCTTCGGCCACCTGGTTGCCCTGGGCGTCGGTGAACTTGAGTCGCACGACGTAGTCGCTCGTCTTGGACGAGTGATTCACGATCTGGCCTGACGCCGTGGGCTTGTCGCCGGTGGGGTCGGCGTTGCACGCCTGCACCGTCACGTCCCGCTTGGCCGAGCTGTCGTCCTTGGCGAAGACCACGACCGCCGCAATGATCACCAGCGCCAGGATGAGCACCCCGATCAGCGAGGCCACGATGCCTCGTCTACTTCTTTGCCGCTCGATAACCATGACCAACAGATACCCGGCCCGTCGCCGTCTGATGCCTTCTTACGTCGGGGTGCGGGACGAGCGCGGGTGGCCGCAGGGCCACGGGGCCGGATCAGGGCGTTCGCGATGCACGCCGGACGGGCAGAGTGAAGCTCTGCCCGATCGTCGACACGGGAGGCTCAAAAGGGAGTCCCGCCCGCAGCTGGGGACAACGGGCGAGGGCTGGAAATGAGCCTTCCATCTCCAAACGGGACTCACACCGGGCGAGCAACAGGTAAGGGATGTGCGTGGAAGAACCGCTGGCTGCACTCGCGGGCTTGGCTGGGTTCAGCGCCGCCGTCGGTTGAACCAGGGTGGGGCCGTTCCGATCGACCGCCTCGTCACCGCCTCAGCCCGCCGGCGTAACCCACGCGGCTCCAGAGGGTGATCGCGACGCCTCTCCTTGCCCGGTCGAGGTAAATTTGCGCCGGTTGGAGAAGCACCGGAGGTTGTCATGGAGCTACAGCGACAAGACTTCGACCAGCAACCGCGCAGCGCCAGCAGGCCCGGGTCCGGGGTGGAGCAGTTCCACCTGGTCGGCATGAACGGGACCCGAGTGGTGGTCGCCACCGGGGAGATCGACATAGCCAGCTCCCCCGGGCTCTGGGTGGCCCTGTCCGAGGCGATCGCCGCCGGTCAAGGCGAGGTGATCGTCGATCTCTCGGGAGTGACGTTCATTGACTCCCAAGGACTCAATGTCCTGCTGCGGGCGTACAAGGCGCTGAGTCCGGAGGGCAGGGAGCTGTGCCTCCGCTCGCCTCGCCCCCAGGCCCGCAAGGCGCTGGAGGTCAGCGGTGTGGCGAGCGTGCTCAGGATGGACGGCTGAGCGGACGCACCTCGAACCACACGGTCTTGCCCCGGCCGTGACGGCCGTCTCCCCAGGCGTTGGCCAGGGCGTCGACCAGGGCCAGTCCCCGTCCCGTAGTGGCATCGGCCGGGGCCATGCTGGGCTGGGGCAGGCGGATGTTCCCATCCGTCACCGCCACCCGCAGCGCGTGCTCCAGTCGTCGAGCACGCCATGGACGAAGTGACGGGCGGCACGGACACCCTCGGGCGACGGTGCGAAACGTTCCTCCAGCTCCATGGCCACCTCCGCCGGACGCAGCCCTCCGAACGCGGGCTCGTGTGCTACAAGCTGCTGGTGGGTCAGGTCCGAGTGATCGTGAACATCTCGTAGAGGCCCGATCCCTGCAACGCCACCCGCGCGCTCGGACTCGGGGCGCTGAGGATGAGGTCGACGCCGTAGGCGCGCATCGTCTGACTCCACTTGAAGAGCACACTGATCCCGCTCACGTCGATGACCTCCACATCGGACAGGTCGACGATGATGTCCCGGTAGCCATCCCTCTCGATCACCCGGTGAAGCGCGCCTTCGAGCTGAGGAACGCTCGACACGTCGAGGTCCCCATGTGCACTGATCATGACCTCGCCCGCGCCCTGGTAAGTATTGATCCAGAACCGCCGCGGGGCAGACGCGAGATCGACCATCGTCCCTACCGGCCGGTTCTACCCGGCCGCAGCGTCGACAAATCGTGGGCGACGGTTGTCGGAATGCGTCTGGCTCGGCGCGGCGCGGCGGACTCCCGGACGCCCCACGCCCCGGGCCAGCGCCGCCGCTCGGATGAGGCGAGCGGATTGGGTACGAGTGGCCTATCGCCGAGACGCGCTACGCACGAACCGTCCTGCCGCCGCTGCCGACGAGCGCGGGAGCGGCCCGACGGTTCCTGCGCGATCGCCTGAACGACTGGGGCTATCCCTTGGCCCTCGCCGAGGTCCCGTGCCTGCTGGTCAGCGAACTGGTGACCAACGCGATCGTCCATACCAACAACTCGGTCGCGCTGCCCCTATGTCTCGCGGGTCGGCGGCTGCGAACCTCCGTGGCGGACGAGAGCAGTCGCCTGCCCGAACTTCGAGCGTGCGAACTGGATGAAGACCGCGTCCGCGGGCTGCAACTGGTGGAAGCACTGGCCGAGGATTGGGGCGTCGAGACCACCGCCGCGGGCAAGGCCGTGTGGTTCGAGGTCGACCTCGCAGTGAGCGACCGCCCCCATTGGGGACGAACCCACGGGTGAGCGTGGCGTCGCTGGTTGGGTATCGCATCGGACCGCGCAGTGCGTAGACCTCCAGGCGTCGCTCGTGCTGCTCGCATTCGCGCTCTTGTCTCGTCTTCCTCCTCTTCGTTGTTCCTGTCGCCCTGGCCATAGACGCGCACAGTAACGACCTGCCTGGCGACTCGTGGCCGTGGTCGTCAGCCGTCAGCGTTCATGTACTGCCGCAGTGTTTCGGCTGCATCGGCTTGCAGGCTTGGCAGGACGTGCGAGTACGTGTCGAGTGTGACTTGAACGCTCTCGTGTCCGAGCTTCTCCTACACGATCTTCGGATGCACACCGGCTTGCAGCATCATCGTCGCCGCGGTGTGACGCAGTTCGTGGAAACGAGGGTCGCGAAGGCCCGCACGTTTGGCTGCGGCAGATTTTGCTGGTCGGGCTGGCGAGATTTGAACTCGCGACCTCTTGACCCCCAGTCAAGCGCGCTAACCAAGCTGCGCCACAGCCCGTGGGTGTCGACACTACTCCGGAGATCGTCGCCCTCATTGCTTGACGCGAATTCGTGGCCCGGTCTACACTCGAACATACGTTCGCTTCCCCGTGACGTTGCCGGCGATTGTTTCTGATCGGGTTGGAGCAGACATGCGAGTGTCGGCCGTAGAGGCGACGATTGCCACGCTCGAAGCTGCAGTACGCGACCTCGGGGCCCGCGACCCTCTCCGGCGACGCGGCGCGCCGGTTGGTCGAGGTTGCCGTGCGCGGCGAGCGGCTCTTCGGCGCACTCAAATCGCTCGCTGCGAGGCGGGTGTCCGAGTCCAACGTCTGGCGGGACCAGGGCGAACGCACCGCTGCCCACTGGCTGGCGCGCCACACCGGCACCTCCGTGGGCCAGCCGTCACCACGCTCGAGACCGCGGCTCGATTGCGTGAGCTCCCGGCGCTCGATGCCGCCTACCGCGCCGGGGCGCTGTCCCCGGTCCAGGCGAACGAGATCGCATCGGCCGCCGCCGCGGACCCCGCGGCCGAGCGCGAGCTGGTCGACGTCGCCGCCACCGAGGGCGTGCCTGGGCTGCGCGAGCGCTGCCGGCGGGTGAAGGTCGCTGCCACGCCCGACGGGGCGGCGCGCCACGAGGCGATACGGCGCACGCGCTCGCTACGGCACTGGACCGACCCCGACGGGGTCTTCCGCCTCGACGGGCGCCTGCTGCCCGAAGACGGCGCCGAGCTCCTGGCGGGCCTCGAGCCTCTGCGAGCACGAATCTTCGTCGAGGCGCGCGCCGCGGGGCGGCGTGAGCCGTACGAGGCGTACCTCGCGGACGCGCTCGTTGCGATGGCACGAGACGCGCGCACAGGATCCGACGCTACGCGTCCGGTACCCAGGGCCAGCATCCACGTGCGAGTCGACCACACCGCCTTCCGGCGCGGTCATGTCGAGGCGGGCGAGACATGCGAGATACTCGGCATCGGGCCCATCCCCGTCGCGAGCGCCCGCGCGCTGGTCGCAGACGCCGTCATCTCGGCGATCGTCTGCGACGGCGTCGACGTCAAGTCGGTGGCTCATCTGGGGCGCACCATCCCCGCCCGCGTGCGCACCGCGCTCGTCGCCCGTGATCCAGTGTGCGTCGTGCCGGGCTGTCACACGCGTACCGGCCTCGAGATCGATCACATCGTCCCCTTCGCCGAGGGCGGCGCCACCTGTCTCGCGAACCTATGCCGGTTGTGCCGCTGGCACCACTACCTCAAGACCCACCAGGGCTGTCGCCTCACCGGCGGGCCGGGCGACTGGCGTTGGGAGTCGCACGAGTCGCACGGGCACGGCCCACCGCGCGACATCGGCGACGAAGTCGGGCCGGCGCCGTGAGCCCCACCACCGTCGAACGCGGCTTCAGAAACGGTGGATCAGCCAGTCGATGCCCTGCCACGCGCGCCAACCCAGGTAGAGCATGAGCGCGAGCAACATGAGCTTGAAGTGCCACGGCGCTTTGACCGGTTCGGCGATGACCGCGCCGCACGTGGGACACGAGCCGTCCTCCCCCATCGTGTTCGGGCTCCAGAACCGGCTGCAGTCCTCGCACCAGGGCACGGCTCACCCCGCGGCCGGCGTCGAGCGCCGCCCGGCGCCCGCAACCCGACTGGGCACGTCGTGGTCGACGACCCCGGCAACCTCGCGGCTCACCGCGATGAGCCGCTCGAGGTCGATGCCTGTCTCGATCCCGAGATCGTCGAGCAGGTGCACCAGGTCCTCGGTGCCGAGGTTGCCGGCCGCGCCCGACGCGAACGGCGAGCCACCCAGCCCGCCGATCGCGGTGTCGAAGCGCCGCACGCCGCGGAGCAAGGCGGCGTAGGCGTTGACGAGCGCGGTGCCACGGGTGTCGTGCAGGTGGAGGCCGATGTCCGCACCGGTGAGGTCGACGAGTGCGTCTATGCGTCGGGGAGTCGCCATCCCAGTCGTGTCGGCGTAGGTCACCCGCGCCGCTCCCTGCTCCGCGAGCCGGCGGCCCAGGGCGGCGACCTCGTCGGGCGCGATGTCGCCTTCGTAGGGCGAGCCGAACGCACACGAGACGATGACGTCGGCCGGCACTCCGCCGGCAACGGCGCAGATGTCCGCCGCGGCCACGATCGACTCCTCCACCGACATGCGCACGTTGCGCCGGCTGTACGTCTCAGAGGCGGAGACGGTGACGGTCAGCTCGTCGACGCCCGCGCCGAGCGCGAGCTCCGCACCCTTCACGTTCGGGACGAGCGCGGCGTAGACGACCCCCGCACGTCGTGGCACCGAGGCGAGCACGTCGCCGGCGCCCGCCATGGCCGGCACCGCGCGCGGCGACACGAACGCCGCCACCTCGATGTGCGTCACACCCGCGTCGAGCAGCGACTCGATCATGGCGACCCGCGTCGCCACGTCGACGGGCGCTTCCGCCTGCAACCCGTCGCGCGGGCCCACCTCACGCACGTCGACGGGCGAGGGCAGCCCGCTCACGTCGGCGGCACGCCGTGGCGTCGATCGCTGAACGAGCGGTCCTTCCCGCGGGCCACCGCGAGCCGGGCGACGAGCTCGTCGCGGAGTGCCTCGGGCTCGACGACGGCGTCGACGACCAGCTCCGACGCGAGCCGCAGGAGGTCGACGTCCTCCTCGTACTCCGTGCGACGGTCGCTCACGAATGTGGCGCGCTCGGTGGGGTCGTCGATCGCACCGATCTTGTTCGCGTAGACGGCGTTGACCGCGGCCTCCGGGCCCATCACCGCGATCTGGGCGGACGGGAGGGCGATGGTCGCCTCGGGCTCGAAGGCGGGGCCCGCCATCGCGTACAGACCCGCGCCGTACGCCTTGCGCACGATCACCGACACCTTGGGCACGGTCGCCTCGGCCACCGCGGTGATCATCTTCGCCCCGTGGCGAATGATGCCCTGACGCTCGACCGCGGTGCCCACCATGAAGCCGGGCACGTCGGCCAGGAAGACGAGCGGCAGGTTGAACGCGTCGCAGCACCAGATGAACCGCGCCGCCTTGTCGGCCGAGTCGCCGAAGAGCACGCCGCCCTTCTGACTGGGGTTGTTGGCGACGACTCCGATGGCCTGCCCGTCGAGTCGGGCGAAGCCGACCATGAGCTCCTTGGCATAGAGCGGCTTCACCTCGAAGAACGAGCCCGCGTCGACGAGCGCCTCGACGACGCGGTGCATGTCGTATCCCCTGCGCTCCGACTCGGGAATCATCGACGCGGTGAGCCCGGTGGCCGGCTTCGCGGGCTCGCCGACCGGCGCCGGCTCCCGCCAGTTGCCGGGCAGGTAGGAGAAGTAGCGCCGGGCCTGGGCGATGGCGTCGGCGTCGTCGGTCGCCAGGTTGTCACCACAACCCGACACCGTCGCGTGCATGCGCGCGCCGCCCATCTCCTCGAGCGTCGTCTTCTCGCCGGTCACCATCTCGGTCATCCGCGGCGACCCGAGGTACATCGACGCATTGCCCTCGACCATGATCACCACGTCGCAGAACGCGGGGATGTAGGCGCCGCCGGCGGCCGACGGACCGAAGAGGCAGCAGATCTGCGGGACCTTCCCCGACAGCCGCACCTGGTTGTAGAAGATGCGTCCCGCGCCCCGACGACCGGGGAAGAGTTGGACCTGGTCGGTGATCCGTGCGCCGGCCGAGTCGACCAACCAGAACACGGGCAGCTCATGGCGTGCGCCCCACGACCCCGCCTTCACCGTCGGGTCGTTGGCCATCACGCACACCGGTCGGCCTTCGATGTGGCCGGTACCCGTCACGACGCCGTCGGCCGGCAGGTCGTCCGCGTTCGCGTTGGCGAGCAACGCGTCCTCGACGAACGTCGCCTCGTCCAGCAGCAGCGCCAACCGGTCGCGCACGAACAGCTTGTGCTGGCGGGCGAGCTTCTCGCCTTGGCTGTCGAGGTTCCCCCGCAGCGCCCGCTCGCGGGCCGGACGCAGCTCCACGCGGCCCGCTCAGGTCTTTCGGATCGCGAGGATCGCGACATCGTCGCCGAGGGGCGCTGTGGCGAAGTCGCGCGCCGCCTCCAGAAGCGACTTGCAGAGGGTGTCGGCGCTCATGCCCGGATCACGGCGCACCGCGTTCGCGATGCGTTCCTCGCCGAACAGCTGCTCGCCGGCGCGTGCCTCGGACAGTCCGTCGGTGTAGAGGAGGAGCAGGTCGCCCGTGTCGAGCGGCACCTCGAAGCTCGTGTACTCCCCCCCGGGATCGAGCGTGAGCAGCGGCCCGGTGGCGCGGAGCGGTCGCAGCTCCCCGTCGTGCCAAAGCCACGCAGGCGGGTGGCCCGCCGACGAGAAGCGCAGCGTTCCCGCGCTCTCGTCGAAGACGGTGACGCACAACGAGACGAACTCGTCGCCCCGGTTCTGAGCGGACAGAACCGCGTTGAGCTCCTCGACCGCCTGCGCGGGGTCGCGGTACTGGCGGAGGAACACCCGCAGCAGGTACTTCACCTGGAACGCGGTGATCGACGCGTCGATGCCGTGACCGGAGACGTCGCCGATCACTGCCGCGAGACGGTTGGGTGCGGTCTGGTAGAGGTCGTAGAAGTCGCCGGCCATGAGCCCGCTACCGGCCTCGTAGACGCGGCCCACCTCGAAGCCCGGGAACTCGGGCAGGTCCTCCGGCGCCAGTCGGGTGGCCCAGCGTCGAGGGGCGAGCTCCTGCTGGGACAGCGCTTCCTCCGCCCGCCGCTCGAGCGCGGCGCGCTGTTCGATCAACGCCGCCTCCTCGAGGAACCGCTGGCCGTACGTCAGCGTCATCGCGATGGGCACCACGAGCAGCAGCAGCGGCAGCTCGACCGCGGGATGGGTCCAGACCGCAGCGAGCGCGAGCGACAGGGTGGCGATGCCGTACACGATCGCGGTGTGGAGCTCCTTGCGGAACGACGACCACGCGAGCGCGGCGGCCTCCGTGCTCTGGGCCGCGGCGATGCGACGCGACATCCGGTGGACACGGAGCGCGGATCGACCCCAGATCACCGTTGCCGCCAGTGAGCCGAAGGCGATGGGGACGAGGTAGAGACGCTCGACCATCTAGGGCAGATATCGTAGGGCCTACCCGGCGCGTTTCCGCACCCTGAGCTTCAGCGGCGTGGGGCCGAAGCCGAAGTGCTCCCGGATGCGACGCTCGAGGTAGCGCAGGTACGGCGCGGGCAGGGCCCGGTTGGAGAACAGCGTGAACGTGGGGGGGTCGGTCGCGCCCTGCGTGGCGTACAGCACACGACCGGTCGGCGCAGGGTGGGCGGCCTGGGCGGCTTGGAGCACCTGGTTCAGCTCGCGCGTCGGCACCCTGCGGTGGTACGCGTCGATCGCCTGGGTCAGCGCCGGCAACAGCTTGTGTNNNCTTCAGCACCGGCGCGTAGCCGAGAAAGTGCAGACGGTCGGCCAACTGGTCCGACACGTCGGCCCGTTGCTCGGCGTCGAGCAGGTCCCATTTGTTGAGGACGATCACGACCGGGCTCCCCGCCGCGTCGACCCGTTCCGCCAAGCGCTGGTCCTGATGGGTGACACCCTCGGCGCTGTCGATGACGAGCAGCGCGGCGTCGGCACGGTCGATCGCCTGCAGGGCGCGCACGAGCGAGTAGTACTCCGCCCCCTCGCCCACCCGCGACTTGCGGCGCATGCCCGCGGTGTCGATGAAGCGGATGGGGCCCTCGGGCGTCGACACCACCGTGTCGATCGCGTCGCGCGTCGTGCCCGGCAGGTCGTGGACAATCGCCCGTTCCTCGCCGATGAGGCGATTGAAGAGGGTCGACTTGCCCACGTTGGGACGGCCCACGATGGCGACACCCGGCGTGCCCTTCTCCTGCGCCGCCGCCTCGTGGTGCTCCGCGGTCTCGTCGGGTCGCTCGGGCAGTCGCTCCACGACGGCGTCGAGGAGATCGCCCGCGCCTCGACCCTG
>VAWU01000045.1:0-20993 GCA_005888325.1 Actinomycetota bacterium | reverse complement strand
CACCACGCGTCCACTTCACGCACGTCGTTGTCGACCTTGTTGACCACGACCAACACACGCGAGGCATGATGGGCGCGCAGGAGCGCGGCCACCCGGTCGTCGTCGTCGGTGATGCCGATGGTGACGTCGACGACGAACACGATCAGGTCAGCCGCGGCGATGGCCCGCTCGGCCTGCGCGCTCACCTTGGCATCGAGCGACTCCTCACTGTCGAGCCAGCCCCCGGTGTCGATGATGGTGAACCGCCGGCCGCGCCATTCGGCCTCGACCGTCTTGCGGTCACGGGTGACACCCGGGTGCTCCTCGACGATCGTCTCGCGCCGCCCGAGCATCCGGTTGACGAGCGTGGACTTGCCCACGTTGGGCCGTCCGACCACGGCGACGACGGGAAGGGCCCCGACCGGGTCGGCCATCGGGCTCAGCGCTCGATGGCGCGGCGCAGGGCCACGCCGTCGGTGGCGACGATCTCGACCGCCCGCGGGAGGTCGGCCGGGCGGGTGCCGTCGAGGAACCGGCCGTTGGACAGGCAGACGTCGGGCAGGAGGTAACGCGCGCCGCTCGGCTCCGACGCGAGCGTGCGCGCCACGTCGGACCCCACCAGCAGGCCCGTCACCGCGATGTTGCCGCCGAAGAACTCGTTGCGCACCGGCACCACCCGCACGTCGTCGCGTCCGAGCCGGGCGAGCAGCGGCACGAGGACGCGAGCGCCGTACTCGCCGGTGATGACCGCGACCGGCGCTCTCCGTCGGCCGACCTCCGGCTCGTCACCGCGACGGGGCGCCCGGTAACCCGTGGCCGGCGCGCCGTCGACCCATGCGAAGAACCCGGGCTGGACGCCGATGGGCTCGTCGACCTCACCGAACAGCTCGGCCTCGAAGGCGCGCGCCATGCCGATGCCGTCCTCGTGCATAGGGAAGCCCTCGTAGGTCGCCGCGGGCGGGAAGGGGCGGCCGGCCAGCAGGTAGTACTCGTCGGCGGCGAAGGCGAGACGGCGACCGACGGCGCGGTGGAACATCGTCTGCGACCGCTCGACCGCGTCGACCACGGCCGCAGCCTCGTCGCGGGTGTGGGGCCGCATCGCCGCCTCGTGGGAGTGGCGACTCACACCGAGGGGCACGACGCACAACGACGCCAGCTCGGGGTACTCGTCGAGCACGCCCGTCAGCGTGTCGTCGAGCACGCGACCGTCGTTCACGCCGGGACACACCACGACCTGGCCGTGCACCTCGATGTCGTGGTCGAGCAGGGCGCGCAGCCAACGCAGGCTGGTGGCTCCCCGTCGGTTGCGCAGCATCCTGGCCCGCACGTCGGGGTCGGTCGCGTGGATGCTCACGTTGAGCGGGCTCAAGCGCTCGCTCACCACGCGCTCGAGGTCGAGCTCGGTGAAACGCGTGAGCGTCGTGAAATTCCCGTACAGGAACGACAAGCGGTAATCGTCGTCCTTCAGGTACAGGCTCGGTCGCAGCCCCGGGGGCAGCTGGTAGATGAAGCAGAACTCACAGTGGTTGTCGCACGTACGCACCGCGTCGAACAAGGCCGAGTGCACCTCTGCACCCAGCGGCTCGCCCGCCGCCTTCGGCACGCCGAGCTCGAAGTCGAGCCCACCCCGACGCACCTCCAGCGAGAGGTCGGGCTCGTCGGTCAGCAACCGCCACTGGATGACGTCGCGCGGGCGTTCGCCGTCGATGCTCAGGATCTCGTCGCCCGGTTGCAACCCGGCCCGGGCGCCCGGCGATGCAGGCGCGACGGCGACCACGGTCGGAGGGGACATGCGGACAGGATAGGGCGCGCTCCCGGGTAGCCTCACCTCAGATGGAGCGCAGCCAGACGGTTTCGTCGACGATGAGCGTCGAAAAGGTCCTGCTCGCCGCGCCGCGGGGCTTCTGCGCAGGCGTCGAGATGGCCATCAAGGCACTGGCGTGGATGATCCGCGTCTTCGAGCCGCCCGTGTACTGCTACCACGAGATCGTGCACAACCGCCTCGTCGTCGATCGCTTCCGTGACCTCGGCGTGGTGTTCGTCGACGACATCGCCGACGTGCCCGAGGGCGCGCCACTGATGCTCAGCGCGCACGGCTCGGCTCCCGAGGTCGTCGCGGCCGCGCGCGCCAACGGCGGGTTCGTCGTCGACGCGGTCTGTCCCCTGGTGACCAAGGTGCACCACGAGGTGAAGGTGCGGGCGGGCAAGGGCTACTCCATCGTCTATGTCGGCCACGAGGGCCACGACGAGGCGATCGGAACGATGGCGGTGGCGCCGGGCGCCATCCACCTCGTCGAGTCCGACGACGACGTGGCCACCCTCGACGGGATCTCCGGCCCGGTCGCCCTGCTCGCACAGACCACCCTGAGCCATCACGACTGGGCGGGGGTGCTGGCGGCGACGCGCGAGCGCTTCCCCGACCTCTGGATGCCCGGACGCAGCGATCTGTGCTTCGCCACGACCAACCGGCAGTCGGCCCTCACCGAGATCGCGCGCCACGCCGACGCCATCGTCGTCATCGGCTCGGCGAACTCCTCCAACACGGTTGCGCTCGAGAAGGTCGCCAGAGGCGCCGGATGCGCCCGGGTCTACCGCGTGAACGGCGCCGACGAGCTGCCCGACGACCTCGAGGGCACCGTCGGCGTGACCGCGGGGGCGTCGGCTCCCGAGGAGCTCGTGCGGGCGGTCATCGACCGCCTGAACCCGGCCAACGGTGTCGAGGTCGTCACCGTGACCGACGAGGACGAGTACTTCCCGCCGCCGCGCGAGCTGCGCGAGCTGCTGAGCGCGCTCGACACCGCGGTACGGGCCACGCTGGCGGCCGCCGTGCCCACGACGATGGCCTTCGCCGACGACCGCCAGGTGGCAGCGAGCGACGTCCTCGACGCGCTCGCTCCCTAGAGAGGAGAATGACGCCATGACGCAGACCTTCACGCGGATGGACGAGTCGACGCAGGAGCAGTGGGCCCACATCGGTGCCGAGACGATGAAGCGCCAGCAGCACGGCGGCGAGCTGGTGTTGCGCCTGCTGAGGTCGCTCGGTGAGATCACCGACGGCTTCGCCACCGACCAGCTCACCCACTGCCTGCAGACAGCCACCCGCGCCGAGCGGGCCGGCGCGGACCGCGAGGTCGTCGTGGCCTCGCTCTGCCACGACATCGGCAAGGCGATCTCGGTGCCCAATCATCCCGCCATCGCCGCCGAGATCCTCAAGCCGTACGTGCGCGACGAGGTCTGCTCGATGATCCGCGCCCACCAGGACTTCCAGGGGCGTCACTACTACCAGCACTTCGGCGGCGACCCCGACGCCCGCGAGCAGTACCGGGGGCAGCCCTGGTTCGACCTCGCGGCGCGCTTCGCCGACGAATGGGACCAGATCTCGTTCGACCCGGACTACGACACCGAGCCGCTCGAGCACTTCGAGCCCCTCGTCAACGAGGTCTTCGCCACGCCGCACTCGCTCTGACCCGGCTCAGCAGTTCGACGGCACAGCAGTTCGACGGCACAGCAGTTCGAGGCTCAGCCGTTCGCCTTCTCCTCGGCCTCCACGAAGAGACGCTGCAGCTCGACGTGGAGCTGTTCGGTGAGCTCGTGCACGGCGCGGCGCGATGCCCGCCCGTCACCCTTCACCGGCGGGTCCAAGGGCTTGCCCACGACGATGTGGATCTTCACCGGGCGCGGCAGTCGCTCGCCCTTGCGCATGGCGCGCTCGGAGCCGCCGATGCCGACGGGCACGATGGGCACGCCGGCCCGCGTGGCCACGTAGGCGGCACCGTCGAAGAGATCCTCGATTGTCGGGCCGAAACGTCGGGTGCCCTCGGGGAAGAGCACCAGGGGCTCGCCACCTTCCACGACTTCGATGCTGCGGCGCAGCGCCTCGCGGTCCGCGGCGCCGCGCCGAACCGGGAACGCGCCCAGCGCGGAGATGAGCTTGCCGAAGAGCGACACCTTCCAGAGCGAGTCCTTGCCCATGTAGCGCATGCGGCGCCGGGTGACGCCGGAGACGAGCGCGAAGTCGATGAACGACCGGTGCACGGGCGCCAGCACGAACGCACCGGTGGGGGGCACGTTCTCACGCCCCTCGATGGTGAGGCGCCAGTAGGTGCGGCTGACGAGGGCGATGAGCGTGCGGACGGCCTGGTAGAGGATCACAGCCGCTCCAGGATGCGGACGACGACCTCGTCGACCGTCAGCTCGGTGGTGTCGATGACGACGGCGTCGTCGGCCGCCTTCAGGGGCGACACCGGGCGGGTCGAGTCGAGCCGGTCCCGCTGCTCGACGTCGGCTTCGTCCCGCCGTCGACGGGCACGCTCGCCTTCCCCCGCCGTGAGGAAGACCTTCAACCGCGCGTCGGGGAACACGACCGTGCCGATGTCGCGTCCTTCCATCACTCCCCCTTCGTGCGCGCCCGCCCACAGCCGTTGCCGCCCCACCAGCTCGCGGCGGACGCCCGGATGGGCGGAGACGGTGCTCACCGCGCCGTTGACCGCCGGTGCCCGGATCGCCTCCGACACGTCGACGCCGTCGACGACGACACGGTCGCCCACCTCGATCTCGAGGTCGTGCGCCAGCCGCGACGCCACGCGCGAGCGCCACGTGCGTGACCGACCGGTACATCGCGCCCGTGTCGAGATAGGCGACGCCCAGCTTGCGCGCCACAGCCTGCGCGACGGTCGACTTTCCCGATCCCGCGGGCCCGTCGATGGCGATCACACGGTCACCCACCACGAAGCCGCTCCAGGTGTTGACCGAACTCGGGATAGCTGGTGGCGACCGCGTCCCACCCGTCGATCGTGGTCTCGCCGTCGGCGCCCAGCGCCGCCACCGCCATCGCCATCGCGATCCGGTGATCGCCGTGGGACCGCAGCGCGCCGCCGCGCATCGCGGAGGGCCCGTGCACGACCAGGCGGTCGCCGCCGCCCTCGACGCGCCCGCCGAGGGCCGCCAGCTCACTCGAGATGGTGGCGAGACGGTTGCTCTCCTTGATCACGAGCTCGTCGATGCCGGTGAATGTCGTCGTTCCCTTGGCGCGGGCAGCCGCGACGGCCAGCACGGGGATCTCGTCGAGGCCGGGGATCTCCGCCCCCGAGACGTCGGCGGCGCGCAGCTCGGACGAGCGGGCCCGTACCGTGCCGGCCACCTCGTCGACCTCGATGTCGGCACCCATGCGTCGGAGCGCGTCGAGGAACCCCGTGCGCGCCGCACCGAGATAGACGCCCTCGACCGTGACGTCGCTGCCGGACACGGTGCACGCGGCGACGACCCAGAAGGCGGCCTGCGACGGATCCCCGGGGACGTCGAGCTCGAAGGGCTTCAACTCCGAGGGCCGCAACCGCACCTCGAGGCCGTCGACCGCGATGTCGGCCCCGCAGGCGGCGAGCATCTCCTCGGTGTGGGCCCGGGTCGGCGAGATCTCCCGAACAACCGTCTCCCCTGCGGCCCCGAGGCCCGCGAGCAGCACGGCCGACTTCACCTGCGCGCTGGCCATCGGAACGTCGTACTCGATGCCGCGCAGCCGACCGCCGCGCACCACGAGTGGCGGGTAGCGGCCGTCGCCCCGCCCGTCGACGAAGGCACCCATCCGGCGGAGGGGCTCGGCGACGCGGTCCATCGGGCGCTGGGCGATCGACGCGTCGCCTTCGAGCACCGTCAGCCAGGGCAGGCGCGCGCACATCCCCGCCAGCAGGCGGATGCTCGTGCCGGAGTTGCCAACGTCGAGCACCCGATCGGGCTCGCGCAGCACGCTCGCCCCGCCGCTGATCCGCTCGCGGTTCCCGTCGCGTTCGACGTGTGCGCCCATCGCCTCGACCGCGGCGCGGCTGCGGGCCACGTCGTCTCCCGTCGAGAGGTTGCGAACGGTCGACGTGCCTTCTGCGAGGGCGCCCAGCAACAGCGCCCGGTGCGAGATCGACTTGTCTCCCGGCACCCGCACGGTGCCTCGCAGCGGCGTGCCTCCGACGATCGTGAAGGTGGTCATGCGAGTGACCGGACCGACGGCCGGTAGCCGCGCGCCACGAGCGCGCCGCGCACGAGCTCGGTCGCGCTCGTTTCCACGACGACCACGAGGACGCCGCCCGGTCCCTCGGCCGAGTGCGCGATCTCGAGGTCGAGGATGTTGACGCCGAGCTCGCTCGCGAGCGTAGTGACCTCCGCCAGCACGCCCGGCCGGTCGGGCACGGGCACCCGGAGCTCGGCCAGGTCCTCGGGACGCGCCGCCGGCGTCGGCAGGTTCACGCGCGCGGCGCGGGCCCGCTCGAGCAGCCGCAACAGCGCGGTGCGGTCACCCACCGACACGAGCTCGCGCATGTCGGTCAACGCATGCACGAGGGTGTCGAGGGCGGCGACGATCGCGTCGCGGTTCTCGACACAGATGTCGGGCCAGATGCCGGGGTGTCCGGACGCGACGCGCGTCATGTCGCGGAACCCACCCGCGGCCAGCCGGAGCAGGGCGGCGTGCTCCTCGGCTCGTTCGGAGGCGAGCCCCATCAAGGTTGCCGCCGTGAGGTGGGGTACGTGCGAGACGACCGCGACCAGCGCGTCGTGCTGCTCCGGCGTGAGCGCGACCACGTCGGCGCCGAAGGTCGACACGACCGACCGCACGCGCGCGTATGCCTGGGGGTCGGTGTCGATCGTCGGGGTGAGGACCCACGTGGCCCCGGCGAAGAGCTCGGCATCGGCGCCGTCCACGCCCTCCTGCTCGGAACCGGCCATGGGGTGGCCCCCCACGAAACGGGGATGGTCCACGCTCGCCACGACCGGGGCCTTCACCCCGCCGACGTCGGTGACGACGCTGCCGCCAGCGACCGCGCGCGTGGCCTCTGCCGCGATCGCCGACACCGGGACCGCTACGAACGTGAGCTCGGCGTCGGGATCGTGGCCCACCGCGTCGAGCGCCCCCAGGTCGTGGGCGCGTGCGGCACGAGCCTCGTCGACGTCGCGGCCGGTGACGTGCCAGCCCCGTGCCCGCAGCGCGAGCCCGATGGAACCTCCGATCAGCCCCGTGCCGACGACCTCAGCCCGGGAGGTCATCACGCAGACCCCTGGCACCCTCGAGGTACACGTGGAGGAGCTCCTGTGGGGCGCGGTCGGTGGTGAGGTGCATCATCACCCGGACGCAGAGGGGCGTGCCGCCGTGCACGTCGAGCTCGCGGGCGCAGAGAAGGGGCACGTCGCCGAGGCCCAGGGCCCGCGCCGCGGTGGCCGGGAACGCGGAGCGGACGTCTTCGGTGGCCGTGAAGAAGATGCTGATGATCTCGTCCTTGGCCACGCCGTTGCGCTCGAGCATCTCGACCACGAGGGCCTTGACCCGCAGGTGGACCTGCTCCTCGGTGTCGGCGTCGAGCGTGGTCGCGCCGCGTAACGCGCGGACGGCTGGGGACATCAACGGCAATCTAGTGCGGCGGGCCCGGCGCGGCGGCGGCCTGGGCGAGGGCGCGCACCTCGGCCTGCGTGAGCGGACGCCACTCCCCCGGCTTCAGTCGCCGCTCGGCGATCGGCCCGACGCGGGTCCGCACCAAGCGCACCACGGGATGGCCGACCGCCGCGCACATGCGCCGCACCTGACGGTTGCGGCCCTCGTGGATGGTGAGCTTTATCGTCCGCGGCGGCACGAGTGCGACGCGCGCGGGCGCGGTGACGCCATCGTCGAGCTCGACACCCTCGCGCAGGCGCCGCAACGCCGCGGGCGAGGGACGACCGTCGACCTGGGCGAGGTACTCCTTCTCGACGCCGAACGAGGGATGGGTCAGGTGGTGGGTGAGGTCGCCGTCGTTGGTGAGCACGAGCAGGCCCTCGGTGTCCGCGTCGAGGCGGCCCACTGGGAAGACGCGGGGCTCCAGCGGCAACAGGTCGATCACCGTCGGGCGCCCCTCGGGATCGTGCGCGGTGGTCACCACCCCGCTCGGCTTGTTGAGCAGGTAGTACACCAGTCCCGCGCGCGTCGACACCAGGATGTCGTCGACGGCCACCTTGTCGCGCTCGACGTCGACCCGCCGGCCCAGCGCCGCCACCTCGCCGTTCACCGTCACCCGGCCGCTCTCGATGAGGAGCTCGCACGTGCGCCGGCTGCCGAAGCCGCCACGCGCGAGCACCTTCTGCAGGCGCTCGGGGGGCGGAGCGCTCACTCGTCGCCCGTGCGCAACCCCTGTTCGAGCACCTCGACCACCTCGGGACCGGGCACGAACGCACCCAGCGGAGGGAGATCGTCGACGGTGTCGAGCCCCAGCCGCTCGAGGAACAGACGGCTGGTGCCGTAGAGGACGGCGAGCCCCGGACCGGGATCGCGGCCGATCTCCTCGACGTAGCCCCGCAGCTGCAGCGTGCGCATGACCCCGTCGACGTTGACCCCGCGGATGGCGGCCACCTGGGCGCGCGAGACCGGTTGCTTGTAGGCGACGATCGCGAGCGTCTCCAGCGCCGCGGCCGACAGGCGCGCCGACTGACCCTCGAGCGCGAAGCGCTCGACGTACGGCGCGAGGTCGGGATGGCTCTGGAAGCGGTAGCCCCCCGCCACCCGCACGAGCACGAAGCCGCGCTCGTCGGCCTCGTACGCGTCGACCAGCTCCGCGCACAGCTCCTCGACCCGCGCCGGCGACACCTCGAGCAGCTGCGCGAGCAGGTGGGGCTCGAGCGGCTCGTCCGCCACCATCAGGATGGCCTCGATGGCCCGGCGGGCTTCGGTCGACGGCTCAGTCATCTGAAGGCTCAGTCATGTGAACTAGCCATCGTAGGTGTCCATGCCGTCGATGAAGCTGGGGTCGAGGACCGTGTCGCCGCGCTCGCCCACCCACTCGATGTCGAGCTGGCCGAACGTCGACACCTGGTGCAGCTCGACGGTGCCCTGCTTGTAGAGCTCGAGGACGGCGAGGAAGTGGACGATCACCTCGAGGCGCTCGATGAGGTGGCCGGTGAGACGGCGGAACGTGACCCGCCGCAGGCGGGGCAGCTCGCCGACGAGCTGCTCGACCGCGTCACGCACGCTGATGCGGATCGGCGCCACGTGGTCGAGGTCGACCTTCGGCCTGGGCTTGGGCGCCAGCACCTTCACCAGCGCGCCCCTGAGGTCGTCGGGTGTGACGCCTTCGAGCAGGTCGGGCATCACCGCCAGGAAGCGCTCCTCGAGCCCGGCCAGCCGCGGCAGCGAACGGTCGGCCTTGGACATGAGGCGCACGAGCGCGGCCGAGGCGTCCTTGAACGTCTTGCACTCCAGGAGCCGCGACAGCAGCAGGTCGCGCTCCTCGAGCAGCCAGAGCTCCTCGTCGATGTCGACGTCGTCGCGCCCCGGCAGCAGCCGGCGGGTCTTCAGCTCGATCAACGTGGCCGCGATGAGCAGGAACTCGGTGGCGGTGTCGAGGTCCATCCGGCCCATGTGCTCGAGCTCGGCCAGGTAGGCGTCGACGATGCCGGCGAGCGGAACCTCGTAGAGGTCGACCTGCTCCTTGGTGATCAGGTGCAGCAGGAGATCGAAGGGGCCGTCGAAGACCGGCGTGTGGACGAGGTAGCTCGAGCCGGGGCCGACGTCGACGTTCGGCACGTGAGCCACCGGCGCACATTACCGGGGTGGGAGGAGGCGCCGGCGCATACCATGACCCGATGTCACGCGTCTTCTCGGGGATCAAACCGACCGGCCCGGTGACGCTCGGCAACTACGTGGGCGCCCTCCGTCACTGGGTCACCGACCAGCACGAGTTCGACGCGCTGTACTGCGTGGTCGACCTGCACGCGCTCACCGTGCGCCACGATCCCGCCGAGCTCCGGTCGCTGACCCTGGAGCTGTTCCGGTCGCTCATGGCGGTGGGCCTCGATCCCGACGTCTGCACGCTCTTCGTCCAGAGCCACGTCCACGAGCACACCGAGCTGTCGTGGCTCATCGAGTGCACCGTCTCCTTCGGCGAGCTGCGCCGCATGACCCAGTTCAAGGAGAAGGCCCAGGACCGCGACGGCGTGTCCGCCGGGCTCTTCACCTACCCCGCGCTGATGGCGGCGGACATCCTCCTCTACGACGTCGACCGCGTACCGGTGGGCGACGACCAGCGGCAGCACCTCGAGCTGGCGCGCGACGTGGCGGTCCGCTTCAACGCGCGCTACGGCGACACCTTCGTCGTGCCTCAGGCGGCGATCCCCACGGTGGGCGCGCGCGTCAAGGACCTCCAGGACCCGCGGAAGAAGATGTCGAAGACCGAAGAGTCCCCCCAGGGCACGGTCCTGCTGCTGGAGGCGCCCGAGAGCGTGGCCCGCAAGATCAAGCGGGCGGTCACCGACCCGGGAAACGAGGTCCGCTATGACCCCGAAGAGAAGCCGGGGGTGTCGACGCTGCTCGAGCTCCTCGGCGCGGCCACCGGCCGCTCACCCGAGGAGGCGGCCACCGGCTACACGCAGTACGGGCCGCTGAAGTCCGACACCGCCGACGCGGTCATCGAGATGCTCCGGCCGATCAGGGAGCGCTACACCGAGCTGGCGTCCGACGCCGCGGGCACCGCGGCCCTGCTGGAGAAAGGTGCGGCCAAGGCCCAGTCCATCGCGGCCGAGACGCTCGAACGGGCCCAGCGCAACCTCGGCCTGCTCCCCCGCGCGTGAAGCGCGCCCTGGTCATCGCGCTGTTCGCCTTCGGCTACCCCGTGGCCATCGTCGTCATCGCCCGCTACGTGCCGGTCGTGCGCCAGCGCCGTGCCCGTTGGTTCGCAGCCCACGAGGCGGCCGTCTCGGCCGTCGTCGCCGGCCACGCGCTCCGTTCCGACGCCCGCGCGGTCGTCGTCAACGGCGCCTGGCTCGTGGCGGGCACGGCCTGGTACGCGCTGGGCGGCCGGCGCCACTGAGGCCGTCACACGCGCGTTTCTTGGCGCGCCCAACCACCGTCGCGGTGGTTGCGGACACCAAGAAGGGAGGGAAGGCGCGGGTCAGTCGTCGTCGGCGGCCTTGAGCGCGGACCCGACGGCCGCCGGAACGGCCCAGTCCTCGCACTTCTGGTGGTGCTGGCGGGCCCACGTGACGGTCAACGGGTGGCTGCCCGCGAGCGCGAGCATGTCCGCGCCCACCTCGTCGTGGCGCAGGTACAGCCCCACCCGCCGGGTGATGCCGCCCGCCTTGCTCCACTCGGCGGCCATCGCCCGGCCACCCCCGAGCCCCACCATGGTGGCGAGCACCCGCCCGATCGTGCCCAGACCGGACGCGACCTTGCCCACGTCGTGCAGCAGGGCGGCGGCCAGCACCGGTCGCCCCGCCTCATGACCGAGGGCGCGCTCCACCCGATGGGCCACGCCCACGGCGTGGCGGCGGTCGGCGCGGCTCATCCGCTGCCACAGCTTGAGCTCCTCACCGGTGAGCGTGCCCGCCACCCACGCTGCGTCGGCCTGGTCAGGACCGAACGGCCACAGCGAACCGACGAAGCGCCGGATCAGATGAAACGCGCGCCCCACAGGTGTCCCCACAGGTTGAGGCTGAAGTTGAAGAGGTGGGTCAGATAGTTCCCTGGCAACAGGAACACCAGTAGGAAGAGGATCGCGAACGAGTACTGGCGCAGACGCAGCCAGCCCGGCCACCAGTGCGCGGGCAGGAAGCGCTCGATGATGGCGGACCCGTCGAGCGGCGGTATGGGGATGAGGTTGAACGTGGCGAGGACCACGTTGATGATGCCGAACTGGAGCGCGACATCGATCGGCAGCGACGAGTGGGTGGCGGTTCGCAACACGAGCGCGGCGCCGATCGCGAGCACGACGTTGGTGGCGGGCCCGGCCAGGCTGACGAGCAGCGTCTCCTGACGTGGGTTGCGCAGGTTGCGGGGGTTCACGGGCACGGGCTTGGCCCAACCGAACACGGGCGCACCCGCGACCGCGAGCAGCAGGGGCAGCCCGATGCTCCCCAGGGGATCGATGTGGGCGATCGGGTTGAGCGTGAGGCGACCGGCCTTCTTGGCGGTGTCGTCGCCGAACGCCAGCGCAACGACCCCGTGCGACACCTCGTGGAGGATGATGGCAGGGATCAGCACGGCCAGACGGATCCACGTGCTGCGTGACAGGTGGGACACCCACAGCACGGCGATCCCAACGGCGACGAGGACGACGAGCGTCCGGCGGTCGGTCTTCATGTCCCGATTCGCGAGGTTACCGACGAGACGCGCAGTTGATGCACAAGCGGGCGGCCGGCTTTGCCTCGAGGCGGGCGGGGGGGATGGGCTCGCCGCAGTTCTCGCACAGCCCGTAGGTGCCCGCCTCGAACTTGGCCAGGGCGTGCTCGACCTCGGCCAGCGTCTCCTTGAGCGAGTTGGCCAGGGCCTCTGCCTCTCCCCGCTCCGCCGTCACTTGGCTCGAGTCGGCGAAGTTCTGGTCGTACGCGAGACCACCGTCGTCGCCGAAGCCCAGGTCAGCGAGCTGATGGCGAAGCTGCGCCCGCTCCTCGTCGAGGGCGGCGCGCAGATCGGCCAACGCAGCTTCGCTCGGCATGAGCGAAACTCTACCTGTGGTGGGGTCGCCGGGCGCGCGGGTGAGCCTCGTCGTAGACCCTTCGCAGTCGCTCCGTCGTGACCCGCGTGTACACCTGGGTCGTCGAGATCGAGGCGTGCCCGAGCAGCTCCTGCACGGCACGGATGTCCGCGCCGTGGTCGAGCATGTGGGTGGCGCACGAGTGCCGGAGGACGTGAGGCGTGAGGCGGGCGCCGAGGCCGACCCGGTCGCCGTGGCGGCGGACCACGGTCCACGCGCCCTGACGGCTGAGGCGCCCACCCCTCGCGTTGAGGAAGACCGCCTCGGCGTCACCGCGACGGGCCCAGCGCGCAGGTGTCAGCGCGTCGCGACCCGAGCCCGACAGCCACGCCCCGAGGGCCGCGCACGCGGGCCGACCGATGGGCACGACGCGCTCCTTGTCACCCTTGCCCCGGGCGCGCAGCACGCCTTCGTCGAGGTCGATGTCGCCGAGCGACAGGCCCACGAGCTCCGAGATGCGCAGCCCACCCGCGTAGAGCGTCTCCAGGATGGCGCGATCGCGACGTGCGATCGCGTCGTCGCCCACGACCGCGCCCAACAGCGCCTCGATGTCGTCCTCGCCGAGCGCCTTGGGCAGCCCGGCAGGCACGCGCGGCGCGTCGACGCCGTCGGTCGGGTCCTTCCCCGACCCGCCCTCGTCGAGGAGGAACCGGTGCAACGAGCGCACTGCGACGAGCGCACGCGCCACCGAAGCCGGCGCGCGTTCCGCCGTCCGGAGGACCGCCACGTACTCCTCGACCTCACGCTCGCTCACCCGTTCGACGGGCACCGAGCGCTCGTTCAGAAACTCCACATATGCCGCCAGGTCGCGCCGGTAGGCGACCAGCGTGTTCGTCGAGCGGCCCCGCTCGACCGCCAGCCACGAGAGGAACTCCTCGATCGGCGTCGGGAGGGCGGCGCGACTGAGCGGCACGCCCGGCGCAGCCCGACGACTCAAGAAGCGAGCGCGACCCGCGCGAGCAACAAGCCGATGAGCGACTTGGCGTCGATGAGCGCTCCGCTCGCGATGAGTCCCGTGACGTCGTCGAAGCTGATCCGTTCGATCGTCATGTGCCGCTCCTCGACGCCCTGCGCGGAGGATGCGCACGCCTCCAGGTCGAGCGCCATGAACACGAACGAGTGCTCGTCGCAGAAGCCGGGCGAGTTGTAGAACTCGGCCAGCTTCTCGAGCCGTCCGGCCCGCATCCCGACCTCCTCCTCCAGCTCGCGCCGGGCGGTGCGCTCGACCGGCTCGCCGTCGACGTCGCGCTTGCCGGCGGGGATCTCGAGCAGCTCGCGGTCGACCGCGGCGCGGTACTGGCGCACCAGGAGGACGGCCGTGCCCTCGTCGACGACAGGCACCACCGACACCGCGCCGGGATGGTGCACGACGTCGCGCTCGAATTCCCCGCCGTCGGGATCCTCGAAGGTGGCCCGCGCCACCGAGATCAGCGAGCCCCGGTGCACGAGCTCCTCGCCGAGCTTGCGGAAGCGTCCGCTCACCGGTGCAACGTCCTCGTTCCTCGGACGCTGCACCGCTCTGTCACATGGGAGCTGCGCGCCTCCGCTGCGCTTCGGTGCTCGCTCAAACGCGCTCGAGGTCGAGCAGGCGGGGTGCCCGCCCCTCGGCCCGGCTCAGCGCGGCGCCGACGAACTCGCGGAAGAGGGGGTGGGGGCGATCGGGGCGGCTCTTGAACTCGGGGTGGGCCTGGGTGCCGACCCAGAAGGGATGGCCCGCGAGCTCGAGGAACTCCACGAGGCGGTCGTCGGGAGACGTGCCCGTGGAGAGCAGGCCGGCTTCTTCCATTGGGCCGCGGTAGCGGTTGTTGAACTCGTAACGGTGACGGTGCCGCTCGTAGACGATGGGCTCGCCGTAGGCCGCCGCCACCTTCGACCCCGACCGGAGCCGGGCCGGGTAGACACCCAGCCGCATCGTGCCGCCGTAGTCGACCACCTCGCGCTGGTCGTCCATGAGGTCGATCACCTTGTGCGGCGAGTGGTTGTCGAACTCGGAGCTGTTGGCGCCCACGAGTCCGAGCACGTTGCGAGCGAAGTCGATGGTCATCACGTGCAAACCCAGGCAGAGGCCGAGGCACGGGATCTCGTGCTCGCGCGCGTAGCCGGCGGCGGCGATCTTGCCCTCGATGCCACGCGGTCCGAACCCCCCGGGGATGACGATGCCGTCGAGGTCGCGCAGGCGGCCTTCAGCCAGCAGGCCCTCGACCTCCTCGGCCTGGATCCACTCGATCTCGACCTTGGCGCCGTGATGGAAGCCGCCGTGCTTGCACGCCTCGACGACCGACAGATAGGCGTCCGGGAGGTTCACGTACTTGCCGATGAGGCCGATGCGCACCGGCGTGGTCGCGGCGTCGACCCGGTGGACGAGGGCCTCCCAGCTGCCGAGGTCGGGCGCGTGCTCGGGCCCATCGAAGCGCAACAGCCCGCAGACGTAGCCGTCGAGCCCCTCTTCGTGCAGCACGAGCGGGATCTCGTAGAGGTTGTGGGCGTCGACTGCGCTGACGACGGCTTCCGAAGGCACGTCGCAGAGCATGGAGATCTTGCGCTTGAGCGCGGGCGAGATCGGCCGGTCGCTGCGGCACACGATGGCATCGGGTTGGATGCCGCGGCTGCGCAGCTCGGTGACCGAGTGCTGCGTGGGCTTCGTCTTCTGCTCGCCGGACGGGCCGATGAACGGCACGAGCGTGACGTGCACATAGCACACGTTCTCGCGCCCGACCTCCTTGCGGAACTGACGGATGGCTTCCAGGAACGGCAGGATCTCGATGTCGCCGACGGTGCCGCCCACCTCGGTGATGACGACGTCGATGTCGTCGGCCGCCAACCGCAGGATGCGATCCTTGATCTCGTTGGTGATGTGCGGGATGACCTGCACGGTGTCGCCCAGGTAGTCGCCCCGGCGTTCCTTCGCCAGCACCGCCGAGTAGATCGAGCCGGTCGTGGCGTTGGAGTCGCGGTGCAGGCTCACGTCGATGAACCGCTCGTAGTGACCCAGGTCGAGGTCGGTCTCGCCGCCGTCGTCGGTGACGAACACCTCACCGTGCTGGAAGGGGTTCATCGTGCCCGGGTCGACGTTGATGTAGGGGTCGAGCTTCTGCAGCGTGACCCGGAGGCCCCTGCTCTTGAGCAGCCGCCCGAGCGACGAGGCCGTGAGGCCCTTGCCGAGACTGCTCGCCACCCCGCCCGTCACGAAGATGTGCTTGGTCACGGGATTCCAACCTACCGCGGCGTGGCCCGCCGCCGGGACGATCCCCGGGGGGCGGCGTCTACTCCGGCTGGTTCAGCTCGATCAGGTTGCCCGACGGATCGCGCAGGAAGGCCTGATGGCCGGCGCCAGGAGTCAGGGGCACCGGGTCGATCTTCCACCCCGCGGCTCGGATCTCGTCGATCGCGCCCGGCAGGTCGTCGACCTCGAGGGCGAAGTGCTGGAGCGTGTCCGGCGGCGCATCCGGCGAGAGCGCCAGGTGCACCTGCTGGTCGCCGGCCCGGAGCCATGCACCCGGCAGGCCGAAGTCGGGTCGCTCGGTCACGACCTCGCAGCCGAGGACATCCGTGTAGAAGCGCACGTCCCGATCGACATCGGTGACGACGAGCGCGACGTGCTGCACACCTGTGACCTTCATGGCCGGACAGCGTAGGCCCCTTACCATGGCTCTGCCCATGAGCGAGCACCGAAGCGAAGCGGAGGAGCGCAGCTCCCTTGTGGCAGGCCGGTGCAGCGTCCGAGGGACGAGGACGGTGCACCGGTGAGCGAGCACCGAAGCGAAGCGGAGGAGCGCAGCTCCCTTGTGGCAGGCCGGTGCAGCGTCCGAGGGACGAGGACGGTGCACCGGTGAGCGAGCACCGAAGCGAAGCGGAGGAGCGCAGCTCCCTTGTGGTGAGCGAGCACTTGATCACGCCGATCCACGCCTGGCGGCGTCCGGAGCTGGCGCCGCGTCACGAGGACGTGGTCGCGACGGTCGCGTCACTGACGACGTTCCTCGCGCTGCTCGTCTCCGTCGTCGCCGATGCGGGGCTCACCTTCGCCGACACGCCGCTGCGCGACTTCATCGCCGACCATGCGAACGCGCCGATGGCCGACCGCTTGGAGCACCTCACGTACTTCGGCGCGGTCGAGTTCCTGGTCCCCACCGGCATGTTCGTGGGCTGGCTCCTGTGCCGCTGGTACCGGTCGTGGTGGCCGGCGTTCGTCATGTCGGCGGCCTATGTCGGGGCCATCACCTCCGGCTCCTTCCTCAAGAAGGCGGTGCGCCGGCCGGAGCCCTTCGACCTCGTGGGCGACGTGGGCCGCAGCTTTCCGTCCGGCCACACCACGCAGACGGCGGCGGTGTGGACCATGATCGCGATCCTCGTGGTGATCAAGCTGCGCGCCGACGGTCGCGCGCACTGGGGGTCGCGGGCAGCCCCGACCATCGCCGTCGCGGCCAACCTCGCCGTCGGCCTGGCCATGCTGTATCGGGGCTCGCACTGGTTGACCGACACGGTCGCCGGTTACGCGCTCGGTGGGTTCTGGGTCGCGAGCACGCTGCTGTGGGCTCGACCCGAGCTCCTCAGGGCAGCCGCCCGGTACGGTCGAGGAAGCGAAGTGGTGGGACCGCGTCGATCACCCGGCTGAACGACACGACCTCGCTCGAGAGATTGAGCGCGGCCACGACCGCCAACACGACGAGCCGGGTTCGCGGCGCGCACGACACCACCACGCCGAGGCCGAGCACCGCGCCGAGGACGTTGGCGCCGGCGTCACCGAGCATCAGCCGCTCGTGCAGGTCGTCGAGCAGCAGCGCCAGCGCGGCACCGACGACGACCGCGACGCCGCCCAACGCGTGCGCGGCGCCGGTGGCGAGGGCCAGGGCCACGAACGTGACGCCCGCGACCTTGATCACCCGTCCGGGCCGCCGATCGAGCAGGTTGCCCAGGTTGGCGGCCATCGCCACGAGCGCGCCGTCGGCGAGCAGCCGGCCGATCGATTGCCCCGCGACCGGCGCGACCACCACCAGCGCGACGGCTGCGCCCCCGACCAGCTTCATCCCCCCGGTCGTGAGCCGGCCCCGGAGCAGCGACGCGACGTGGCCGCGGAAGCCGCGAGCGTCACCGTGGCCGAGAAGATCGTCGACCGCGCCCAGCAGTCCGAAACCCACGGCCGCGAGGAGGACGAGCGCTCGCACTCCGGTCAGCCCGCCTGCGTCCCCCGCGCCGCCGGCGCCGGCAACCGCGCGCCCCGCCTCGACGACCAGCGCCGCCAGCGGCACGACGATCCCCGCGGCGGTCACGACCTCGCGTCCGCGCCAGTTCTCTCGCACCGTGATCGCTGTCGTGAACGCAGGACGGAGAAGCACCCAGAGCAGCCGCCCGGCGAGGAACCCGACGAGTGCCTGTCCCGCGAGCCCCATCAGGACCGCGCCGGGTGCGCCGAGCTGAGGCGGGGCCACAGCGCCCGCACCACGTCGGTGCCTTGACGGCCCCGGTGCGCGAAGCCGGAGAGCCTGCGCCCGGTGTGGCGATGGTCGAGCGCGACGGGCACCTCCACTACTCGCGCCCCTTGTCGGACCGCGTCGATGGTGAGGCCGACCTCGAGCCCGAAGCGGGCGGCCGGCTCGAGGCTTCGCAGCAGGTCGGCGCGCACCGCCCGTTGGCCCGACAACGGTGCGACGGCCACGAAGCCGCACGCGCGGCGGATCCCCCACCGGCTCAGGTTGCGCACCAGGCCGAGGCCGCCTCGTCGGCCTGCGCTCGGGAGCACGGCGATGGTCATGTCGACCTCGTCCGCGAGAACGGGATCGAGCAACGCGCACGCTGCGGTGGCGGTGGCGCCGACGTCGGCGTCGACCAACAGGTAGACCCGCGCGTTCGGGGTTGCGGCAATGCCTGCCGCCACCGCACCGCCCTTGCCGACGTTGGCGCCAAGCTGCACGACCCGCGCGCCCGCGTCGCGCGCGACGTCGGCCGTGGCATCGCGCGACCCGTCGTCGACCACCACGACCTCATCGACGCGCTCGAGCGCGCGCAGAGCGACGACGGTGGCGGCCACCGAGTCAGCGCGCTCGTACGCGGGCACGAGGGCCACGATGGGGCCCTCGGGGGGGCCCGGTGCGCGCCTCACGGGACACCCTCCGGGACCGTGGCGGGAGGCAGCTGCAGGCCATGCAGCTCGGGCGCCCGAGTCGCCCACGCGATGCCGATGAAGACGGCGACGCCCGCCACGCCGGCCACCACCACCGTCGCCGCCGCGCCACCGCGGCCGTCGAGGGCAACCGCATCGGACACGAGCCGCGCCACCACGCCGGCCGCGAGCGCGCCTGCGGCGCTGCGCGCCAGCGAGGTCAGGCAGGCGACGCGCTCGCCGACCCGCCGGCGCAGGAGCACGAGCAGGACCGACGCGGCGCCCACCATGGCCACCGAGTGGGCGATCCCGAGCACGACGACCTTGTCGGAGCCGGACACCGACGCGTACAGGGCGACCATGAGCGCAACGCCACCGGTCGTCGCGCCGAGGTGGACGAGCGCCGGTGTGCGGGCGTCGCCCGCGGCGTAGCTCGCGCGCGTCACGTGCTGGAAGAGCGAGTAGCCGACCAGTCCCAGCGCGTAGGCGGCGAGCACGCGCGCCACCAGGCCCGCGCCCGCCGCGTCGAGCGAGCCCAGCTGCACCACGCGCAGGGTGGGCCGTCCGATCGCGATGAGCAACGCGGAGGCGGGCAACACCAGGAAGGCGATGAGGCGGACACCGCCGGAGACCGTTGCCATGAACTCGCGCCAGTGCCGACGCGCCGCCTCGGCCGCGATTCTGGGATAGAGCGCGGTGAAGATGGGGTTGGCGAGCACCGCGAACGGCAGCAGGAAGAACGTGAACGCGATCTGGAACGCGACCACCCCGCCCTCGATGTGGTTGGCGAGCACGAGCGTCACCGCGATCAGGACCTGGTTCAGCGCGAGGAACGCGGCGGCCCACAGGCCGGGCTTGCCCAGACCGCGCACCTGCGGGTGCACGAGGTCCCAGCGGGGGCGGAGCCGCAGCCCCGCCCGGCGGACCGACACCAGGGGGACGATCGCCATGCCCAGCACGCCCAGGGTGGTGCCCACCGCCAGCACCGCCTGCTGCGAGCCCGTGATGCCCAGCCCGGGCGGACCCTCCTCGCCTCCGGCGTGCCGCTGCACCGCGAATACGATCATGGTCGCCGTCACCACCAGGTTGTTGGCCATCGGGGCGAACGCGGGCGCCGCGAACCGCCGCCGACCGTGCAGCATCGCGGTCGCGATTGCACCGACCGCGTAGAGCATCACCTGCGGCAGGAAGAAGATGAGGAAGAACGAGCCCAGGCGCACCTCGTCGTCGCGTATACCGTGATCGCTGACCGCGACGGTGAGCGCGCGCATCATCCACGGGCGGGCCACGAGGCCCACCGCCGTCACGAGACCGAGGCCGACCAGGGCGACGCCCAGCAGCGCACCGGCCACGTGCTGGGCCTCCTCGTCGCGTCCCTCGTCGAAGAGCCGCACGAAGGTGGGCACGAGCACCGACGAGAGCAGGCCCGCGGCGAGCAGCTCGAAGAGGATGTTGGAGACCAGGTTCGCCGTCTGGTAGGTGTTCCCGAGAAAGGTGGTGCCGAGCGCGGCGCCGATCGCGATCACGCGCACGAAGCCCGTGAGGCGCGCCGCCACGTTCCCTGCGGTGATCACCGCCGTCGAACGCAGGAAGCTCTGGCTCACGGTTCGGGCGCGGGGGGAGGAAGCTCTCGCTGCGCCTGTGGGCCCACGCCGAAGTGCCCGGCCGGAGTCGTGGCGGGCTGACGCAGGAGCATCACGACCGCGGCGCGGCCTGCGAAGGCCTCCAGGTCGTCGACCGTGGAGACCGTCGGCGTCAGCTGACGGTCGCGCCGCAGCGGCCCCACGAACACCTCGCGACCCCCGGGCTGGTCGGTCCCCGCCTCGACCGCGACGACTCCGGGCTCGATGCCCGCCAAGGCGCGCACCAGGGGGATCGCCACCTCGTCGTCGCTCAGCTCCGCGCCCGCGCCCGACATCACTACGACGCGCGGAGTGGAGGCCGACGCAGGTGCCGTGGACGGCCCCGCACCGGTCGTCGTGGTAGTCGCCGGGCTCGCGGCCGGCGACTCGATCTCGACGAAGCCCGCGTCGCGCAGCGCAGCCAGCCGGCTCGTGTCGCTCACCCTGCCGCCGATCACGTCAGCCATGACGCTCAACGCCTGGCTGCGCGTGTCCGCCGCGTTGCCGGAGGCGATGCCGAGCGCGGCCGCGAGGGCCTGGACGTCGCCCTGGCTGTCGAGGCGCAGCTTCCGCGTCAGCCAGATCGTGCCCTGGGACTGCGCTCCCGCGTTCGCGAGCTGCCGGCGCAACGTGTCCGCCGGTCCCTGCTCGATGCCGCGGATGCCGACGAGCACCACCGGCACGCCGGCGAGATCCCCGGCGAGGAGTGGGTCCTCGGCCTCTTGCTGAACCTTGCTCAGCGCGGCGTTCACCTTCTTGAGCGCGGCGTTCTCCCTGCTGACGTTCTTGTTCTTTCCCTCCAGATCGTCCTGACGGTTG
>VAWU01000044.1 GCA_005888325.1 Actinomycetota bacterium | reverse complement strand
GCGGATCGACCGGTCGGAGAGGATCACGGGCGCTGAGGCTAGTGCCGGGACCAGGTGGGCCCTCGGCGCCCGATGCTCGCGCCCGACCCACTAAGTTCGTCCCGATCGCGGGCGTAGTTCAGAGGCAGAACATCAGCTTCCCAAGCTGAGAACGCGAGTTCGATTCTCGTCGCCCGCTCTGTCCGACGGGTGTCAGGCGTGCCGGAAGAACCTTCCGGCCGCGTTGAACGCGCCGCTCTCGCACGGGAACGAGCAGGCGGGAGCGTGGGGGACGATCTTGTACGTCTCTCCGGGCGCGGCGACCGATGGCATGGTGAAGGTGATGGTGTAGGTGCCGTTCGGGTTCCCGACCTGAGAGGTCGCCGCGATGGCCGCGCCTTCGATCAGTCCGGTCGAGACGCGCTTCAACAGGATCGTCTTGTTCGTCCAGGCCGCGCTGCAGAAGCCGTCGTATGTCGTGGTCGTGGGATCGTCGGGCTGAATGGTCTTGCAGGGAAATTGCACCCCATTGAGCGTCACCGAGGTACCGGTGGGTACCGAGCTCGGGCAGGCGCCTCCACCGCACGACATCGCGGGTATCGGCGACTTGAGGAAGACCTGCCGGTACGACGCCTCGCGGGGTGGCGCCTCCGGGCTAGCCGCGTCGTACTCGGCCGCGTAGACGATGCACGTCCATCCGGCCACAACCTGCGCGGCAGTGGGTGGGCACACCGCAGCCGGATCGGTGCTCGCCCCTCCGCCGAACGGCGTGAGCGTGGCGTTCGCCGGCATCTCCAGGTTCACGTTGCCCGGGAGGTTGCCGCCGGCATCGAGTGTGAGGCTGCCGCTGTTGGGGACGCCCAGCGGTCCGAGCCCGGCGCCGTTGCCGTAATCGCAGCCGCCGAGATAATCACCCGCGCCGCCGGATCGATCGGCGTTGGGTTCGGTCAACGCTTGCGCGTTACACAACATCACCTCGAACTGGGCACCCGGGTCGCCGGCGAAGCCGGGAGCCGACACCGTCGTGGCCGAGCCGGCGGGGTCGGTGCAGGTCGGGCCGTAGTTCGACGAGCAGGGATCGGGCTTGTTGACGCGCAGGCTGACGGCCTTCGACAGCGCCACCGGGTGAACGACGCCGGGCAGCGACGGATTGCCGTTGGAACACACCCGCTGGTGGCAGACGGCGCGCACCTGGAAGGAGCTGGTGTCGATGCCGGTGCTGCCTGCCGGGTCGGTGACCTTCAGCCTCACCGTGTACGTGCCGGGCGCCCAGCCGCCGGTCGGCGACGCCAGATCGACGTTGCCGCCGCTGCCCACGACCACGGGTGAGCCCCCCGGGGCGGTGAGCAACCATTCCAGCGCCGCCGGATCCGTGAGCTCCCCGGTCTCGGGGTCCTTGCCCGTGCCCTTGAGCGCCACCGAGTCGAACGGGGACACGAGGTCGGCGGGTCGCCCCGGAGTCTCGATTGCGGCGGTGGGTGGCTTCGGGTCCGAGACGACAGGAATTTCGTTGACGGGGTTGGGGGTCGTGCGTGTGAAGCCGTCACTCAGCGCCGCGTTGAGAGTGCCTCCGGCACATGCGAGGGCGGCGTCGAAGTTCCGCTCGAACGAAGCGCTCGCGCCGGCCAGGGCTTCCGGCCGCACGCCGACCGCCACCGGGTCGACGCTGCCGTCGGGACACGTGTAGAGCAGGTCGGCCCGCACGTCGTCGGGAAAGTCGTCGCTGCTCGTCAAGGTGATCGCCTGCTGGCCCACCGCGGGCGGGGCTTGGTCACGCACGAAGACGTCCTGGGCTCCGTTGCTGTCCCCGGGCACCAGGTTGGTGGCGGACGCGTAGAAGACGGTCACCCGGCCATCCGCGCTCAGGTGCGATGCGTTGGCCACGGCGCTGAAACCGCCCGTCGCCTCGCCGTCCGAGGTGGTGATGCTGACCCGCGCGGTCGCGCTCGTCTGCCGATCGCGCCGGAAGACGTCGAGCTGGCCGTTGGTGTCGCCCGTCACGAGATCGGTGGCACTCGACACGAACGCCACAAAGCGGCCGTCGTCACTGATCGCCGGCCACTCTGCGGTGAGCGTCGCGCCGCCCGTCTGGGCGCCGGCGCTCGTGAGGTTCACGCGCTCGGTCGTGCCCGCCTGGCGGTCGCGCAGGAAGATGTCGCGGCTGCCGTTCGTGTCCGCGGTGACGAGGTTGGAGCCGTCGGACGCGAACGCCACGTAACGACCGCCCCGACTCACCGCGGGCTGCATGCTCGCGCCGTCAGACGCCCCGGACGTGTCGGTGAGGCTGACCCGCTCGGTGGCGTCGAGCTGGAGGTCGCGCAGGAAGACGTCGCGGAGGCTGGTGTCACCCGGCACCAGGTTGGAGCCCAGTGACTCGAAGGCGATGTAGCGCCCGTCGCCGCTGAGATCCGGCCGCTCGCTCACCCCGTTGCCTTCGATCGTGTCTCCCTCGGTGATCACCCGCACCTCGTCCATGATGTTCTGGACCTCGAAGTTCACCGTGAGCGTCCGCCGGTCCGCGCTGATCGTCACCGCGTCGTTGCTCGTGGAAACGGTGGGGAAGTCGAGACCGCGCAGACCCTGCAACTGTGGATCGTTCGCGACGGGGTACGTCGTTCCGACCGAGCTCAAGCCGTCGGTTGCCTCCAAACGGCTCTGCCGCACGATCACGCCCAAGATGTCCGCGCCGAAGGTGGCGGTTCCGGTGAAAGATTTGAAATCGACCGGGTTGTTGGGGCGGTCGGCATGCAGCAGATGGGTCTTCACCGTCGTCCCCGCCGGGATCGTCGAGGGACTCAGCGCATGGGTGCGGTCGGCCGTGCCGTTCGTGACGTCGACGTTGAGTCCACCCGCAGGCGCACGTGCGCTCGGGGCGTCCCCTGGTTGTTCGTCGAAGGCGATGATGTCGTCGTCGCTCACGGCGGCGTTCGGTCGAACCGAGACCGGCGCCGCCACCCCCACGACCGCGCCGGTCGTCGACGTGATCGTCGCCGTGCCCGACGTGCTGACGCTCGCCCGCTCGGTCACTGCCGTCGTGAGGTTGTGGACGAACACGTCGTCGGTGCTGTTGGTGTCAGCGGTCACCAGGTTCGACGCGAGCGACGTGAACGCCACGAGGTTGCCGTCGTCGCTGATGCTCGGGTGGATGCTGCGGTTGTTCGCCTGGGTGCCTGCCGTGGCCACGCTCACCCGGACCGTGGCTCCTGCCTGCCGGTCGCGCAGGAAGATGTCGGGCTGCCCGTTCGTGTCGCCCGGGACCAGGTTGGTGGCGCTGGAGACGAACGCGACATAGCGGCCGTCGCCACTGATCACCGGGTCAGTGCTGGGGCCGCCGGTGGCCTGCGCCTCGGAGTCGCTGACGCTCACGCGCTCGGTCGTGCCCGACTGGCGATCGCGCACGAAGATGTCGCTCTGAGCGTTGGTGTCGGCCTCGACGCTCAGATTCGTAGCGGTTGAAGGAAACGCGACGAATCGGCCGTCGGCGCTGATCGACGGCTGAGCGCCGGTGCTGCCGGAGGTCGTCTGCGCCTCAGCACTGCTCACGCTGGCCCGCTCGGTGGCCGCCGTGCCGGTCGAGGGCGGCTGGGCGTTGACCGAGGTGAGCGTCGGTGGCGCCGTGCGGTCGCGGGCGTAGAGCAGCACGGAGGTCGGCCCGTCGGGCGTGCCGTTCCACAGCTCGATGGAGTTGGCCCCGGTGTCGAAGGGGAAGGCGACGGAGAACACACCGAAAGGGTTGTCCAGAAAGACCGCACCGCCGTCGTGCTGGGATTCCTCGAAGGACACCTCCACGCCGTCGTCGCGCAGGATGGTGGCGCCGTCGCGCTGCACCAGGCGATAGACGCTGGTCGGATCGGGTTCGGTGAGTAAACCGCCGGGTGCGAAACCCCCGGGTGCGAAACCCGACTCGACCACGTCGGTGCCCGCTCGGGTGCCGTCGGTGCGGCCCGTGATCGTGAGGGTGGGGTTGGCCCCTACCCCCACGGCGCTGCCCACCTTGCCCGGGGACGGGCAAGCGGTGCTGGCAGTGTTGCTGAGCTGACACTGGATCCATGCCCAGTCGGCCGCCTCGAACAGCACGTTGGTGTTGTTCCACGCTCCAGAAGGGGAAACCTTCATCGCCGAGCGATCGTTGGGCACGAACGCACGCTTGTCCACGTTGTAGCCGCGGTTCGGCGCGAGGGCGGTGGAAGGCACGGCGGCGACGTTGGGCGAATGACGCACGTTGAAGTCGTCGTCGCGATCGGGGGGCACGGCCCCCAGGGTGTGGCCGATCTCCATGGCCATGAGCGCGCCCGTCTTCGACGGCGCGAAGGCAGTGTCGGCGATAGCCCGGACCCACGCCTGCTTCTCCCCGAAGGTGGCGTAGCCGTCGACGCAATCGCCGCTGCCGCCGACGCTGATGTTCTCCGACACCACGCCCAGCACCCGATCGGCGGTCGCCGCGGGGTTGGCCGTGTTGGCCGCGTTCCAGGACGACAGGAAGCCGAGCAGCAGCGACTGCAGCGCGCCCCAGGTCGTGGACTTGCCACAGAACTTGCCCGCCGTCATGAGGCTCGACAGGTCGAGCAGCGTGGGCGCGATCCTGTACCGAACGCCGCCGCGCGCGGTCGACGTGAGGTCGCCCGTCCCGTCTGGCACCGGCAACAGGCGGGCCAGGGTGGTGAGGCCGTCCTGTGTGGTGATCTTGTCGAGGTTGCCGAACTGGCTGCTATAGGTCTGGTGGCCGTCGCCCATCGGCACGACGAGAAGACGGAGGGCGTTGGTCTTCCTCTCCACCGTGACCTTCAGCGGGGTCGAGTCGCTGAGTTTGTCGAACGTCTTGGAGCTGACGACCGGCGAGGACGTCGAGTTTGCCGTCGCCTGGTAATTGACGGTGGCGGTGAAGGTGACGTCGAACCGTGCGGTCGTGTAGCTGGGCGCCAGGTAGGTGCCGGGAAGAACGAACTTCGGGTCGCCGTCGGAGTCGAAGGCGGGTGCCATGCCGGCGGCCACGATCTCCGGCGTGCTCGTCGGCGTCGGCGAGAACGGGCTCACGGTCTTTTTGACGCCGCTGCCGTTGTCGGCGGTGAGGCTGGCGCCGGTCACCTTGATCGACGACCCGCTGGCCGCGCACGACGGCAGGCTGAGGTAGAGCCGCACCAGGGTCTCCTTGCCCCGGGCCACGGTGGCATACGAGCCGATCCCCTGGTTGGCGGTGATCGCGCGCAGCTGGGGTTCCAACACGCACGTGGCCGCCACCACGGGTAGGCCCAGGCCGCCGAGCCCACCCACGACGAGCAGCGAAGCGAGCACCGATCGGCCCCAGCGGCCGCCGTTTCGACGATCCCGACGCTTCATGTCGGTCCCCTTTCGCCGACGCAGGGCACCGTTGCGTCACGACTGAACCCCAGCAGGAGACACCCGACGCTGCTCCGACGTCGTGACGATAGCCAGTGCTGTGGCTGCGCGCCCGTGCCAGCTCCATGGCATCGCCCGGTTGGCACCGATGAGTCCTGGTGGCGGGGAGCGGTCCTCGGGCTCGAGCCCGCCAGCTGAGCGTCGCTGATCGTTGACCGAGGCGGACGGGCCGCCCTACCGTCGGGCGAAATGACGCACTTCGCGCTCACCCGTCGCGCCATCGCGGTCGTGCCCGCCACCGCTCCGTGATCGAGCTCCTGTCGGCAACGCCCGCCGCCGAGCGCTGAAGTCGGTGTGCCCGAGACGCAGCGCCTACTACCGCCGCACCCTGCCGCACCTGTTCACCTCGAAGAGGACGCGCAACGGCGTCGAGGTGGTCATCTGCTCGTGGTGCGGCGTCGCGCAGGGGTGAGAATCTCGTCTAACGCGCGGGCGTGACCGCCTGCAGACAGTTCTGGAGCATCCGCCGGAAGCGCGCCTGCTCCGCGTCGCTGACGCCGCTGAACACGTGCGCCTCCAGCTGGTCGACGAGGGCGTTGCACTTCGCCAGCGCGGTGGATCCGGCCCTCGTCAGCCCCACCTCGAGGCACCGTCGGTTGCTCACATCGACCGAACGGACCAAGAAGCCTTTGCGTTCGAGCGTCGTCACCATCTCGTTCGCCGCCTGCGGGGTGACGAAGGTGAGCCGGGCCAGCGCGGCCGACGACATGCCGGGGTGCCTCGCCAGCACGCTCAGCGCGGTGTACTGCTTCGGGGTGAGGCCGAACCGTTGGGTGATCTCGTCGAGCCTCACCCGCAACGCCTCCTGCAACTGCTTGACCAGATAGGTCAGCCGGTGCGGCGGCTCGAGCTCGTCAGCCACGGCTTGATGTTCGCACACCGACGCTTCGACACCCGCCGTCGCGGCGGGGCGGTCGTCGTTTCCGGCTCCTGCGGGCGGCTCGACCTTCGGGCCGAACGGCATCGGCTCGTCGCCGCGGAATTGGTCAGGGACCTCGGGGTCTCCTGTCGTCAAGCCGTGTGCGCCATGGAACGGCTACTGGCCGGCCTGGCTCAGGCGTATCACCGCGAAGGTCGCGCCCTGCGGGTCGGCCAGCACCGAGAAGCGACCGGGCTCGATGTCCATCGGCGGCACCCGGACGGTGCCACCGAGCTCCTCACACTTCGCGACCGAAGCGTCGGTGTCGTCGACCGCGAAGTAGACCAGCCAGTGGGGCGGGACGTCCGCGGGCACCATGTCGGGCATCTGCATCATGCTGGCGACGCTGTCGCCATCGAGCTTGAACTCGGTGTAGGCACCCGGTCCCTCGCCGTGGGTGACCGGCTCCCACCCGAACACTTCGCGATAGAAGGCCTTCGAGCCCTCGACGTCACGGGTGTTCAGCTCGTTCCAGCTC
>VAWU01000043.1 GCA_005888325.1 Actinomycetota bacterium | reverse complement strand
CGCGAAGAACGGGAAGGATCCTCAACCCGGGCTGGCCATGTTGCGGCTGGCGCAGGGTGACGAGACCGTCGCGTCAGCGCTGTTGCGCGTCGCGGTGGACAGCGCCGGCGATGCCGACCCGCTCGCGGTCGGGCAACTGCTGCCCGCGATCGTCGAAGCACAGCTGGCGTGTGGCGACCTGCAAGCGGCGCAAGAGTCCGCTGAGCGGCTGGCATCTCTCGCGGACGTCTACGGGACCGTGATCTTGCAGGCGCGGGCGGTGATGAGCCGAGCACGGGTGGCTCTGGCTGCGGGCGCGGACGTCGAGGCGGCCGGCCTGGCGCGCACTGCTGTCAACTTGTGGCGCGATGCGGGCGCGCCGTACGAGACGGCGCAGACGCAACACCTTCTGGCGGCAGCGGCGATGCGCACCTACGACCGGCAAGTGGCGATCGTCGAGCTCGAGGCGGCGCTATTGACCTTCACGAGTCTCGGGGCGATGCGCGACATCGAAGCTGCGCAGATGCTGAGAACTCGTCTCGGGGACAGCGCTATCGGGCATCAGGTTCGACGCACCTTCATGTTCACCGACATCGTCGACTCCACCCGCCTGGTGGCCTCGATGGGTGACGAACGATGGTCGACGGTGCTGCACTCCCACGACCGCACCATCCGGGACCTGTTGGCTCATCACGGCGGATCAGAGGTGAAGCAGCGCGGCGGGGGCGACGGGTTCTTCGCCGTCTTCACGAGCCCGGCTGCCGCGATCGACTGCGCTGTCGCGATCCAGCGGCGCTTCGCCGAGCCCCGCGACATCCACGGCTTCGCGCCGGAACTTCGCATCGGCGTACACGAGGCTGAAGCGCTGCTGAGCGGGAACGACTTCGCCGGCCTCGGCGTGCACCAAGCCGCTCGTATCGCGGCCTACGCCGACGGTGGCACCATCCTCGCCAGTCAAACCACCGCCATCGCAGCCGGGGCGACCACCGCTACGCCCGTACGCCAGGTCGAGCTCAAAGGTCTCACCGACCGCCTCGCGGTACAGGACATCCCGTGGAGCGCAGCAGCCGAGAGGAAGTAGTGACATGACCGACGCCTACGCCCTGCGCAACATGGTCGAAGCCGAGCAGGACGACTTCGCAACACTCTTGCGAGGACTGACATCTGAGCAGTGGGAGACACCTTCGCTGTGCAAGGGCTGGTCCGTACATGACGCCGTGATCCATATCGCCATCCACGCGCACACCAATCCCGTTCAGCGCATCACCCAACTGGCCCGTGTCGGGTTCTCCGAAGACCGCCAGATGGAACCAGAGCGCACTCGCTCGACCAGCGAGCTCGTTGACTGGCTGGCCTCACCGGCCACGCTCGGCGGACGGTTCGACATCCTCACCCAACTCTCCGAGCTCGTGATCCACCAGCAAGACGTACGCCGGCCACTCGGGATCGTCCGCCAAATCCCGGCCGAGCGGCTATCGGTCGTACTCGACTTCGGCATCGCCGCAAGCGGTTTGACCTGGACCATGGCGTTCTCGCGTCGGCGGGCGAAAGGCCTCCGACTGGTCGCTTCCGACATCGGATGGTGGGTCGGAACCGGACCAGAAGTCCATGGCCCCGGCGAAGCCATTCTCATGGCGCTCAACGGCCGCGCCCACGCCCTTGAGGATCTAACCGGCGAGGGCACGAAAGAACTCGCGAGTCGCATCAGCGCGTAGAAGACCAACGCGACGCCGCGACACACCGCCGCCAGGGTCGCAAGCCACACCGCCCGACCTCCAGTCGACCTCCATCGAGGCGGACGGTCATCGTCTACCAAAGGCCGCGCAGAGTCGGCGTTCCGCGCCCGGGCTCGCACCGAACAACGCGCGAGAACGACACGAGGCCACGAGGACGCAGCGGGCCGAAACTCACTACTCGCGCACCACCCGCGCCGTGCTGCGGGTCGCCGGAAAGAGCGCCGAATGCCCGCTCGGGAGCGGGCGCGACGTCGCCCCCGGTGACAGCGGGCTTCAGGCAGACGGACGTGCCAAACCCCGCCAAGCCTCCGGGGGCGACGGTACGACGGTAGTCGCGCAGCGATTGACATGGCGTGGGCAACGGCTAGGGTCTTAGACACGTCTTAGTGGGACGCCTCTGTCGGCAGGACGGCCCTCGACCCAGGTCGCCGCCGTGCGGGCTCTGTCGCCTCTCTCGGGGCTTGCGACAGGACGGCGAAATGGCCGAGTTAGATCGCAGTGGATTCGGTGTCTCGCATCACCGCAACGGCGATGGCGAAGTCGTGCTGTCTGTGTTCGGCGAACTGGACATGGCGACCGCCCCCCTACTCCTGGAAACGGTCGCTGTCGCGCTTGACGGCGAGGGCACGGTGGTCCTGGATCTCGCCGGGATGACTTTCATCGACTCGCAGGGGATCAAGGTGCTCGTCGAGGCCAACAAGCGCGCACAGTTGGATCGGGTCCGCCGGGTGGTGCTTCGCTCGCCCCAACCTCAAGCCCGCAAGGTGCTGGAGATGACGGGCCTGGCCAAGCTGCTGACCGTCGAGGACTGAGGGAAGCTGGCGCAGCCCCGGCGAGAACCTCTTCGAGGCTGGCCGCTTGACGCCAAGAGGCGCTTCAGTTCTGTCGACCTTCTGATCGGCTTCGGTCGCGGCGACCATGTGCTCTCACCGGGCGGAGGCAATGAGCGCAGAGTGCCCGGTCGGCGCTCGCTCTCGCGCTGCGAGAATCGGCACGAGCTGCGTGTCCCCACCACCCCACGCTCCAGGATTGCGAGTCAGGGTTCGAATGTGCGCGATCAGGCCTGTGAGCGATCGGACATGAAAAAGGCCGCTCCACCAGGTGTGGAGCGGCAGGTTTCGGTAGCGAGCGCCCTTGGTGGGACACCTTTCGAACCGACAGTTCGGACAAACTGTCCTGGAACTTCTCGATTATCTCACTCAAGGTGGCCGAGAGGAAGACGCGAGCACGGAGCGTAAGCCGTAGCGGTCGCAAAGGTTCGTCCCCGCTGGCTTCACTCAGAAGCAGAAGGTCGGGCACATCCTCCGATCGCGCGGCCTGACTGAGAACGCCCGCAAGGTCCCCGAGGAATCCGTGCGGCTCATCGAGGAGCTGACGGCCTCCCTCACCCGATCGGTCTACGTAAGGGGCTCGATTTCTATGCACGTCACCTCGCCGGCCGAGGAAGTCCGCCAACTGAAGCTGTACGTCGACGGCGTCCTCGGGGAACTGTTGGAGATTCACCGCCAGCGCGGCTGACTAGCGCGCCAGTGCAGGTGCGAATGGCATTAGTGCAACGAAGAGAAGGTGCGAAAGGGCTCCCACGGGAGGTTGCGCAGCAGCGTGAAGAGCAGGAGCCCGCCAATGCCGACGACGATGTTGCGCGACGTCAGCGTGATCGTCGGGAGCTTCCGTCCCCGCCATTTGGGGAGGGCCCACGCGGCGTAGCCATAGAGTGATGCTGGCACCAATACGACCATGAGCAGGTTGAGGCGCAGGGCTGCGACCGGATGCCCGGTGAGCAGCTGGTGCAGGCCGCGCGTGATCCCACAGCCCGCGCAGGCGCGTCCGGTGACGGCCCGAAACGGGCACCTTGGGTAGAAGGAATTCTGGCGGGGATCAAACAGTGCGAGCACGACGCACGCCACCGCGGCGAGCGTAGCGACGGCCACCGTCGAGAGCTGTCCTCGCGCGGCCGACGCCCGTGCGCACAACGTCTCGAACACATTCGGCCCGCGCAGTGAGGGGGACGTCGCGCCGCCGTCGATTCGAGCGTGCGCGCAGAGCGCTCCTGACACGGGGGGTGCTTCTGAAGGACTGATCGGCGTCATTGTTTCGCTCGTCGTGGGGCGCACCTCCGTAGGGTAATCGGCCGGTCGGTGCACTCCATCGGATGCGGATTGGGCAGATTGCGCGGCCAGTGCCGCGTACCCGTGACCCGGCCGGCGACGCGGCGCGCGGGTGCAAGGGCCGGGCAGCCAGTGCCGCGCGTGAAGTAGTTCCCTGTGCCGTCGACCAGCCCGACCGCGTCGAAGAGGGCGAGCTGGAAGAGCCTGCAGTTCATGGTCGGGCGAGTGGACCACCGCCACTCGTCGGCGAAATCGCGAGCAAACGCACGGATGCCGACGCGGAGCTCGTCGTCGGTTTTGGACTCGAGCAGTACGGGGTGGAACTCGTAGTCGGCGGGCAGGCCGTGATTCGGGTCGTGGGTTGGCGTGCCGTCATCCGTGACGCCGACCCCGTTGAGAACGCCGGGAACGCCGCGCAGCGCGTCCCGGAAGCGCAGCGGCAGCCGTGATGGCCACCAGCCGTAGCTCTCGTCCTCGCCGACCTCGAGCCACCAGTGTCCGAAGGAGCGGCCGGCGAGCGGGACGTTGCGCTTCGCCGTGATGGAGGTGATGACGCGCGGTGTCACCTCTTCTTCTTCTTGTCCTTCTTACGGCCCTTGGCCGACTTCTTGCGCTCGTTCGCCCGCTGCACCGTCAGTCGACGCCGCTCCCTGCGTACGGCCCGCAGCCGCTTGCGCTCCCTGCGGCGTTCGTCCCGTTTGAGCTCGGGTTCGGGTTGCGTCGGGTCCGTCACGACCGGCGGGCGACACCGATGACGTGGGGTGAGACCAGGACGGTGATCAGCGTCGGCCGATAGATGAAGTCGCGCTTGGTCTCGATCTGGAAGCCGGCCTGCTCGATCGCGTCGTCGGTGACACGTGCCGTGTGGCAGCCACCCGCAGTTAGCGGCCAGATGATGTCTGCACGCCGTTGGATGCGGGCAAGACGGGGCTCCTGAGCGCGGACGTGCTCGTAGAACCGCAGTTCGCCACCGGGACGCAGGACCCGCCTGATATCCGCGAGTGCGCTCACTTGGTCCGGCACCGAGCACAGCACGAGCGACGCCACCGCAACGTCGAAGCTTTCGTCGTCTGCTGGCAGCGCGTCGGCGGTGCCAACGACCACGCGTACCGGCACTGCCGCCCGTCGGGCTGCCTCCTCGGCGCGGGCTCGCAAGTAACCCTCGGGTTCCACGGCGAGAACTTCGGTGACGGTGCCCGGGTAGTGACCGAAGTTGAGGCCGGTTCCCGCCCCGACCTCGATGACCCTGCCCGTCGCGCCGGCGAGCAGCTCGCGGCGGTGCTCGGCGCCGCCCTTGGCTTCAAACGTGCTCGCCATGCGGGCGTACATCCGAGCGAACAGAGGATGCCGGACTGTCGTTGACGGGCTCACGTTCGATTCCCCACCGACATCAAACTCCTCCGCTCGTTCGGCGGTGTCGCCGCCGTCCCTTTGCCGACGGGCGGCCTGCGCGTCGCCGTGGATTTGGAGGCCGCTGCTCTGTTCACCAGGCGCTCAGAGCTGAGCGGATTCACGAACGCCATCGGCGGTGTTGGAGCTCGAGTCACCCCGACGGTGCCCCCGGACCATCATCCAAACGCAGGCGGCGGCGCACAGCAGACACATGGCATCCTCCAGTCGGAAGTCTACTACTGCTACGACGTAGTTGTAGTAGATGTAGTCCGACGTGTCAACCGGTCAGCCTCCGGTGCACAGCGTCCGCATCAGCTGGGCGGGACCGCCAAATGCCGCGAGTGTGGCCGCAACTGACCACACGAGCGAGGCGCCGCCGATCCCGGTGAGCGCCAGGCGGGCGCGGCCGAGGGGAGCGGCGGGCGGCTCGGCGTGGCTTTCCAGCTGGGTCACGCGTGCGTCGAGCGCCTCGTCGCCGCCGATCGCGGCGGCGGAGCGCAGGTCGGCCCAGTCGGGCCCGGCGACGACCTTGAGCAGCGCGCCAGTGAGCGGCCGCGGCCCGCAGCGGTCGATGGCCCGGCGGTCGGCGGCTAGTTCGCGAGACGTGAGGTAGCGGTCGTGGAGCGCGCCGAGCACGGGCAGATACGGAAAGGCGCGCGGCAGCGTGCGGGTGAGGAACACCTTCGCGGGATCCCGGTTGCTCACGTGGTAGCGCTCGTGGACGAGGACCGCGGCAAGCTCGTCGTCCTCGACCCGTCCGAGCAGACCCGTGCTGACGGCGACGCGGGGCCGGACAATCCCGTAGGTGAACGAGCACGGTTCTGGCGTGTCGATGAGGTCGACGCGTCCCGCGAGATCATGGGCCGAGGCGATGGCGGCGAGGTGCGTCGGCAGCGGCCTGCGGGTGTGACGGCGGACCCTGCGGGTCAGACGAGCCGTGCCGGCCGCCTGGCGGCGCAGCGTCCGACTGCCGAGGATGGTGCCGGTACCAAGGAGGCCGAGCAGGAAAAGCGCGGGCACAGTTCCGGGCTTGTCGACCGCATTGAGGCCGTCGTTGCCGAAGCGGTAGAGAACGACGCCGATGACACAGCAGCCGATCAGGCCAGCCACGAGGGAGGCGGCGATGACGAGCGCCAAGAGGGAGATGAAGGACCGGTTGGCGGTGTCGATTCGCGCGCGCACGCTCAGCTCTCCTCGAGCAGGCGCTTCAGGCGACGGCGGAGTTTGGGGTCGGCGCGCGCCTCGGTGAGGAAGTGCGCAACGGCCTGCTCGCCGTAATCACGCACGACGTCTCGCACCGCGATGGCCGCGGCGTCGCCCATGACCGCTTCGTACGCGTAGCCCCGACGGGCGGAGTGCCGGACCAGGATCCGCTTCTCCGCCAAGCGGCTCATGACGGTCATCACGGTGGTGTACGCGAGCGGCGGGTCGCGTTTCTCATTGAGCGTGTCGAGCATCTGGCGGGGCGTGACCGCCTCGTGGCGTCGCCACATCACTTGCATCACCTCGGACTCCAGCGGTCCCAGGAGCTTGTCGACATCACGCGGCCGTGCCACGCCCCGACGCTACTACGCCAGCGTCGTAGACGCATCACGAGACCACTCCGATGACCGGCAACTGGCGAAGGAGCGGCTCGAGTTCCCCGCGGGTGGTGACGTTGTCGAAGCGGGCGACGATCTTGCCATCCGCGCCGACCACGAACACCCACGGCTCTTGCAGGTCGCCGCCGCGGAGCAGCCAGTCGGCGGCGGCCTTGTTGATCTCCTTCTTGTCGAAGTCTCGCCAGATCTCGACGTGCACGAAGCTGGCCCGGTCGCCGTAGTCGTGGGCGAGCTCTTGCACCATGTCGGTGACGGGGCCGCAGAACCGGCTGACGCAGTACACGGGGGTGGAGAAGACGGCGACGATGGGCCGGTGGGTGGCCAGCGCGGCCGCGATGGTCGAGTGGTGCAGCTCGGGGTCGGGAACCGTTCCATCGGACGCGCGTGAGTCGATTGCGCTCGGTGGTACATCGCTAGCTCCGAGTGTGTGGTTTTGCGTCGGTAGCGCGGCGTCGCCCGGCGCGGGGATGGCGTGGCGGCTCGCGACCATGAACGCGCCGCTGGCCTGCTGCATCCGCCGAGCGATGCTGGCGGTGACCTGGACCTGCCAGATCCCGGCGCGGTCGAATGCGACAGTCGTGGCGTACACGCCTCGCCCCGTCGAGGCGTCGACGAGTGTCGGTTGGGTCGGCGCCGGAGTCGGCACCTGGGTTCCGGGGATGACGAGGAACGTCCCGTTCGAGGGAGGCCCGTATGCGGGCGCGGCGCCACTGTCTTTGGTCGCGCCCAGGTAGGCGAAGCGCATCTGCACGGTCCCGAACCCGACGAAGCGGTGGTCGGCGGTCAGGGCGCCCACGATGAGGCGACCGGGCGGACCGACGGCAAGGTCGTAGCTGGCGACCTCGACGACGAGATCGTCGGGCTTCGACCGGTCGGGCAACCGCTTCCCGGCGTTGCCGCACGCGACAGCGACGGACGCGACCACGACAAGGACGGCGAGGCGGCGGTGGATGGTCACCGCGTGTCGGCCTCCTGGCACGAGCGGGACGGGATATCAAGTCGGTCAAGCGAAGCGCGAGCGGTACGCAGGAGCTCATTCACATGCGTTGGCAGGAGGGTGCGATCGCCGACAGGCGCCAGGTCGGCTTCGACCCGCTGCATTGCTTCGAGCAAACGCCCGGCCGCGCGCCGATCCGGCACTTCGGTAGCTGTGGCGAGCACGTGCAGGTTCTCGTGCGCGTGGTTGTAGAACGCCGTGCGCGCCGAAACGGCGTCGGTGCCGGCGCGGCGCGTGTCGCACAGGCCGCCAAGGACTGACGAAAGCTGTGCCACCGGAACTTGCGCGCCGCCGACATTCACTGCCTTCGGCGTGGTTCCGGCCGAAGCACCGCAGGCACTGACCGCCAAGGCGACGACAAGAGCGAGGAAGGAGTGGACTGGCGGCGTGTTCGCCTGACGGTTCCGCGTCCTTTGCAATTTCATTGCAACGACTGCCAGTGGACGCCCACGTCAGTGCTCTCCCACAACTTGGCGCGGGCACCGTCGTGGGCTGCCGCCCAGAGTCGTCTCCCCTCCGTGGGGTCGGCTTCCACGATGCTGACGCCGTTCGGCACGTCGAGTCGTTGCCAGGTCCGCCCCCCGTCGTCGCTCCGAGCCGCGCCGTTGCCACTGACCACGATCCGTCCGGGGTCGCTGGCGCGCCAGGCCACCCAGAGAGCGCCGTCGATGCCGCCGAGCCGCCGCCAGGTTCGCCCGCCGTCGGCGGTCTCGACCGCACCGGCGCGGGCGTCGGCCGCGAGGGCATGGTCGGGGTCGGTCGGGTCGACCAGGATGCGACCGAAGAACGCCTGTCCGACGTCGGCGGTACGCATCTGCCAGACGGCGCCGTCGTTTGTGGAGGCGAAGACCCCGGCTGCGGGTGATGCGGCGTACAGGATTCGGTCGGTGCCACCGAGGGCGTGCACGTCCGTGGATGGCAGCCCGTCATTGGCTTGCCGGAACGACTGTCCGCCGTCGGCGGAGTGGTGCAGGCCCGGGTGGCCGCTCTGCCAGACCGTCTTTGCGACGAATGCCCAGCCCATGGCGTCGGCGTTGTCGAGGGAACGGACTGGCTGCCAGGTTCGTCCACCGTCGCGAGACTCCGAGACCGCCTGGTGGCCGCCGACGAAGAGGCGGTTGGGTGTCGCAGGATCGGCCACGAGCGAGTGAAGATCGCCGCCGACGAAAGCGCCCTGGCGGCTGGATGATCCGCCGCCGCGGTTGAGGAGGAGGAAACCGGCGCCTACCACCAGCGGGATGGCGAGCCACCACCACCAAGTGGCCGGTGTCGATCTGCGAGCAACGCGTGCCCGCGGCGGCGGACGGCGCGCGGCTGGGCGAGTAGAGCGCTTGGGTTTCCTCTTTGCCACGGATCAACCTCCTGGGCGGAGTGCCGACGGTGCGCCTCGGCGAGAAGGCGCTCCCAGCCGGTCGTAAAAGCGGAAGCACGGGGCGGGCGGCCGGAAGACGACGCCCAATCTGGGGCGACGTGCGTCAGCGCGAAGGCGCGCCAAAGCGCGCCCGGGTCAGCGCGGAGGTCGTTCGATGCTGCGAGCCAGCAACAGACCACACCGTTCATCGTCGCGGCGCCTGAGCGCGATCAAGAGGAGACCGACGACCAGCGTGACTGCGAGAGGGACGGTGGCTGCGCAACCCACACCGCTCATGACCGATGACGGGCTGCAGTCGGAGCATGACATGCCGCCGTGGCCAATGACGACTGGGATGCCGGTCAGCACCACGATCACAACGAGAGCGACGAGGAGGGCCTTCTTCACGCAGTCGCCGAGCGTAGTGGAGTGTGCCCCGGGAGGCGCCTCACGCGGCCGTCCAGCTTCGGAGCTGTCAGGGTCATCGGACGTCACGGAGCATCGCGAGGCCGCCCCGACACGTCGGCGGCCGCCTTTTCGGTGTAACGGTCGGGCTCGGCTTCGAACCGCTCCCGGCAACGATCCGAGCAGAAATAGACGGTGCGCCCAGCGTGGTCTGCGGAAGCCGGCGCGTTGACAATGCGCACCTGCATCCCGCAGACGGGGTCAAGCGCGTAGCCTCGGCCGCCGCCAAGCCGCTCGCGGTGGCGGTACAGCCAGTACAGATAGGCGAAGAGGCCGAGGAATGTGACGTTCAGAAACGTCGTGTAGTTCCAGTGGAAGCTGGTCGCGACGATCTCGCGCGGCCGCGTTTCGGGCATGAGCCCGGTAAGGGAGAACAGACCCTCGACCAGCAGTCCAGCCGCGGCCATTACCACCCAGAACCATGCCAGGAGCCGGAGCGTCAAGCGGCCGCCGTAGTACTTCCGATAGATCAACAGCAGCGGCAGGGTGATGAGGTCAGCGAAGAGAAAGCTGATCACGCCCCCGAAGCTGATGCCGCCCTTCCACAGCGCCGCCGCCATCGGCACGTTGCCGACCGAGCAGACAAAGCTCACGACCGCGATGAACGGTCCGACGATCACGTTCTCCAGCGATGTCCAAAAGCCGTGGCCGCGCAGAAATAGGTCGTTCCAGAGGTGGATGGGGACGAGGACGGTCAGAAAACCGGCGACGAGGTAGCCGATCACGAGCTCCTTCCGGAGCATGGTGAGATCGGCCATCGTGTAGCTAGCGGCGTCGGCCCATGCCGCCCGCGAACGCAGTTTCGCCGACCACGGCGCGCGCTCGAGCTCGTGCTGCCGTTCTTCGCTCACGCCGACCATGGCGTCGCGCTCGTCGGCGCCGACCCTCGCGTGTTGCAGTCGTGCCCGAGCCCCGTCGGTCGCATGGCGTCCGATGACCAGGCCGCCGGTCAAGGCGAGCAGCAAGATCATGATCGGGCCGCCCACGAACTCGGCGACGGCGAACTGCCACCCCATCAGGATGACCAGCACGATGCCCAGCTCGACCACGAGGTTGGTCGAGGCGAACATGAAGATCATGGCGTCAATGAAGTCGGCGCCTTTGGCAAACAGCGACTTGGCCATCGCCGTGGCCGCGTACGAGCACGACGACGAGACCATTCCGAGCCCGCTCGCCCGGGCCACTGCGGCGGGCCGGTGGTCGCCCATCATGCGCTCCATCTGCTCATGGGACACGAACGCCTGCACCGCGCCCGACAGGCCGACGCCGAGCACGAGCGGCCAAAGGGTCTCCCAGAACATGAAGAACCCCTCCCGCAGGCTTCGCTCCACCCACACCGGCGCGCTGGCGGCAAGGATGTTCATGACCCGATCCTCGGGCCGGCCTCGGGGCTGATGCGCAACAGGTCACGGAGGCAGTGCTCCAGCATCTCGTGCGGGAAGCCCTCGGCCAGCCGGTAGCAGACCGAGCGGCCTTCCTTGCGGCCCCGGACCAACCCGGCCATGCGTAGCAACTTCAGCGCATAGCCCACCGCGTCCTCCGAGACATCGAGCGTGGCGGCCAGGTCACCGACGCACAGCTCGTCCACCGCGCCCAGGGCGAACAGGATCCGGGCGCGGGTGGCGTCGGCCAACAGCGTCAGCAGCTCGGCCAAACGGTCGGCGTCGTCGATGTCGATCAGCTGTCTCCGAGCGGCCTTGACGGCACGCGGGTCGGCCAAACGATCAGGTGTCGGAACGGTGGGCATCAGGATCTCCGGGGTCTCATCACCGTATAACCGTAAACCCGTGCGGATATTCCGATAGCGTCCGGAGGTCGTGCCGCCTCTCCCGAGGCAACGACTACCGTCGTCGCGGAGGTGCCGAATGGGTCGCTATCAAGAGCAATTCCTCCCGCGATTTCAGGACCTCGCCATGGCCCGGAAGGCGACTCGCCCAGTGCGAGCGCGCGTCTGCGCCGGGCTGCACGGTGATGTCGTGGAGATCGGGTTCGGCACCGGTCTCAACGCCTCCTACTACCCACCGGAGGTCGCCAGAGTCCTGGCAGTCGAGCCGTCGGCGGTGTGCAGGCGCATCGCCGAGCCCCGGATCGCTCGGTCGTCGGTCCGGGTCGAGCAAGCGGGCCTCAACGGCGAACGGCTCGAGCTCGAATCCGAGAGGTGCGACACGGCGCTCTCGACCTGGACGCTGTGCACGATCCCTGACCTTCCGGCGTCCCTCGCTGAAATTCGGCGCGTGCTGAAGCCGGGGGGTGCGCTCCACTTTGTCGAGCATGGGGATGCGCCGGATCCGAACGTCGAGCGCTGGCAGTGCCGCCTGGAGCCGCTGAACAAGAGGCTCGCCGGTGGGTGTCATCTCACCCGGCGGATCGCCGAGTTGATCGGCCAGGCTGGCTTTGTTATCGAGCAGCTCGACACCTACTACTTCAAGGGTGAGCCGAAGCCGTTCGCCTATACCTTCGAAGGGCGTGCGGTCAAGGCCTAGGGTCCATCGCCGTGAAGCGACGACGCGGAGGCGCAGGAGCATGACCGTCGACGAGGCCGCGGCGGTCACCGCCGAAGCCGCCGCAGACATCCACGCCTGGCAGTCCCTCGGGCTCTTGAACGACGGCAGCGATCTGACCCGCGAGGACGTGGAGCGCGTTCGCTTGATCGGCTTCGTGGCCCGGCGGGGGATCGCGCCGGCCGAGCTGGCCCGCATCTGCCAGGAGCAGGGCGACATGCTCGCGTCCTTCGCCCGCTGGGGCATCACACCGGGCCGCGAGGTGGCGATCAGCCGGGAGCAGG
>VAWU01000042.1 GCA_005888325.1 Actinomycetota bacterium | reverse complement strand
AAGGCGTGGGAGCGGGCCAACCGCGAGGACCTCCTGCTGCACCTGATGGAGGAGACGACGCCGCCGTCAGAGACCATCGGCGAACTGGTACGAACCGTCTTGTTCGTCGACCTTTCGAGCTTCACTCCGCTGACCGAGGCCATGGGCGATGCGGTCGCGGCCCGCGTCGTCGAGCGCTTCGCCGACATGGTGCGCGAACTGGCGTTTCATTGCGACGGCCAGGTCATCAAGCAGATCGGTGACGAGTTCATGCTGGTCTTCTCGCATCCCGCCTCAGCCATCGCTTTCGGCGTACGGATGCACGAATCGGCGGCTGCCGAGCCACGCTTTCCGGCGCTGCGGATCGGTGCGCACACCGGCTCGGTCCTGTACCGCGACGGCGACTACGTCGGCACCAACGTGAACCTGGCGGCCCGGATCACCGGGGCGGCCCGCCGCCACCAGTTCATGATCTCCGACGATGTCCGTCGCAGCGTCGCTGATCTCGATGTCGACACGCTCGGTCCAGTGACGCTCAAGGGAGTCGCCGAGCCGGTCGAGCTGTTCGCGGTGCACACCGCGGCGCCAAGGAGCGCCAAGACCACGGACCCGGTCTGCGGCATGGAACTCGACGACTCGTCGTCCGAGGCGAACCTCGGTTGGCACGGTCGCCAGATTCAGTTCTGCTCGGAGGACTGCCTAAGGCGTTTCCTCGACGCCCCCGAACGCTACGAGTTGGCGGGTGACCAACGATGATGAGCGGATCAGCGGCTCTCGTCGTGCTCATGGTCGTCATGATGGTGGTCGGTGCGGCGGCACGATGATAGACGGAGGACCTTTTATCGTCGCAAGCACAGCGACGACTCTGACGAGTGACGGCCTTAGCGCTGCGGCGCCGACCAGGCCGAACGTGAAGTATTCCAGCGAGCCTCGGGGTTCCAATGGTGTCCCTCCGGGTCGTTTTAGCGCCCTTGGTAGGACACCTTTCGAAGCGACAATTCGTGCAAACGGTCGTCAAACTACTCGATTATCTCACTCAGGGTGGCCAAGAGGAAGACGCGATCACGGAACGGAAACAGTAGCGATCGCAAGCTTCGAGTCCACTCTCGTGCACTCGTTATGCGATTGGGCCGCTTGTTGCTGGCCAGTGCCAAAATCGGCGTCCGATCACAGCACCCAGTCCGATGTGAGCATCGATGAAATCGTCGACGAAGCTGCTCAGATGGCGCTCTTGGCCGCAATAGGCACCGATCGCGCCAGTTCCTAGGCCGCATCACCGTTGCACGCGTGCGAACGTACGCGTGCTAGCCGAATTCCTCGCCGTCGCACTGCGGCACGCTCCGACGCTGGGCCGCACCGCGCTCGAGGCCGTCGTGAAAGTTCGGCCAGAACTCACACTGTTGGCGAATTGTCGTCAGTTTCGATCCGGTCTATCGCTTTGGCTTCTGACTGGCCTGACGATCTGAGCTTCGTCCTCGGTTACTGCCATCGTCGCGTTCGAGGTTGGCGAGGACGCGGTCGATCAGGCTGCTGAGCTGGTCCACTTCCTTGTTGGACAGGTGATCGAAGAAGTTGCGGCGGGTAGCGGCCACGTGTCCGGGCGCGGCGCGAGTGATTGCCGCGCGGCCGGCGTCGGTCATGCGGACCATGGCGCCGCGTGCGTCCTCCGCGCACTCCTCGCGGACCAGAAGGCCCCGCTTCTCCATGCGACCCAGTTGATGGGAGAGACGACTGCGATCCCACAAGATCTCGCGGCCCAGCTCTCGGGCGCGGAGCATGCCGTTGGGCGCCGCCGACAGGGGGACGAGGACGGCATAGTCCGCGCCGGACAGACCACCCTCGCGATTGATCTGCTCCTCGAGAACGCTCAGTAGGTCCTGGTTGAGGCGCAGCCAGCTCCGCCAAAGGTGGGCTTCGCGTTCGTCGAGCCAGCGCGGTTCTGCCATCAGCAAACCCTACCCGACTTTTTGTTGACGTGACAGCCATCAGCCGATATTGTGGTCACGTCAGCAAACCGAAGGAGATGATCCCTGTGTCGGATCGAACAGTCAGTGTGCTCCGGACCCGTGACGATCGGCTCATCCCCGTCGCCGGCGTTTACGACATTGACAGCCCCCACACGTCCGTCGAGTTCGTGGGCCGTCACCTCATGATCACCAAGGTACGCGGCCGGTTCAACGACGTGCGCGGTCAGATCACGATCGCCGAAGACCCGGAGAAGTCGCACGCCGAAGTGGGGATCGACGTCGCCAGCCTGAGCAGTGGCAACGACGACCGAGATGCCCACCTCAAGAGCGCGGACTTCTTCGACGTCGAGCACTACCCCACCATTACCTTCGCGTCGACCGAAGTGAGGCCATTGCACGACAACTCCTGGGAGCTGGTCGGCGACCTCACCGTGCGGGACACCACCAAGCCCGTCACCTTGCAAGTCGACTTCGACGGTGGCGGCGCCTCCCCGATGGGCGACGAGCGCATCGGCTTCAGCGCAGCCACCGACATCAACCGCGAGGACTTCGGGCTCATGTGGAACGTGACGCTCGAGACCGGCGGCCTCCTCGTCGGCAAGGCCGTCCGGATCGAATTGGCTGTCCAAGCCATCGCGGCCGCCAAGGCCGCGGTCGCCTGATCAGGCACCCGGTCAAGTGGAATCAACACGATCGAAGCTGCGAGTCGGAATCATCGGTGTCAACCCCACCCGGGGTTGGGCCGCCACCGCCCACATCCCGGCGCTGCGCGCGCTGCCGAACTACGAAATCCGCGCGCTGAGCGCGCGTAGCGCGGCGTCCGCGCGTGCCGCTGGCGAAGAGTTCGGGGTGACCGCGGTGTTCTCTAACCACGAACAATTGGTCACTCGCTCAGACATCGACGTGGTGGCAGTGACGGTCAAGGTCCCGCACCACCGAGAGCTCGTGTCCGCCGCGGTGGCCGCCGGCAAGGCCGTCTACTGTGAGTGGCCACTAGGGCGCGACCTCGACGAGGCGCAGGCGATGGCAACGCTCGCGGCCGAGCAGCGCGTGCGCACGGTCGTCGGGTTGCAGGCCCGCCAGGCCCCGGCGATCGAGTTCGTCCAAGAGCTGCTCCACGACGGCTATGTCGGTGAGGTCCTGTCGACGACCATGGTTGGGCTGTCGATTCCGGGCGACGCCGTGGTCAAGGCGAACGCCTACATGCTCGACAACACAAACGGGGCCAACCTGCTCACGATCGCGGTGGGCCACAGCCTGGACACCCTCAGCTACGTACTGGGCGAGTTCGCCGACCTGTCCGCGGTGTCGGATCTTCGCCGGCCGCTCATCAAGATCGACGAGACCGGCGAGGAGGTCGTGAAGACGGCAGCCGACCAAGTCGCGATCATTGGCACCCTCATCTCCGGCACGACCGCCAGCGTTCACGTCCGTGAAGCCGTGGCCGGCGGTACCGGCTTCCTGTGGGAGATCAACGGAACCGACGGAACGCTTCGGATCACCGCTGACGCCCCGTTCCCCGGAATCTTTCCTGTGAGCGTCGCAGGAGCACAGGGGCAGAGCGAGCCAGCCGGGCTCGTTGTCCCGGCCGCGTTGTCCCAGAAGTGGCCCGCGCTCACGAGCCTGCAAGGAGTTCCCGCCTTCAACGTCGGGCGTACCTACGCCGCGTTCGCGGCGGACATCGACAACGGGAAACACACCGTGCCGGACTTCGCGGATGCCGTCCGGCGCCACGAGGTCATCGCCGCCATCGAGAGGTCCGCCGCATCAGGGGAACGCGTGAAGGTATAGGCCGCTGCCCCGAGCCGAGTGTCAGAGCCCAGGAGGTTTGGATGACGGACACCATGCGTGCGATCGTCCTCGACGCGCCGGGCCCTCCCGATGCGCTGACGATCCGCGAGCTCCCAGTTCCGACGCCGGCCGCCGGCTGGGTGTTGATCGAGGTCAAGGCGTTCGGGCTGAACCGGTCGGAGCTGCATACCCGCCAGGGCCTCGCATCCGGTGTGACGTTCCCGCGGGTTCTGGGCATCGAGGCTGCCGGCGTCGTGGCCCAGTGTCCGGGCGGGGAGTTCCCCGTCGGCCACCAGGTCGTCACCATGATGGGCGGCATGGGGCGCACGTTCGACGGGGGCTACGCCGAGTACACGTGCGTGCCGGCGAGCCAGGTGATCCCGTTCGCAAGCGATCTCGAGTGGTCGACCCTCGGCGCCGTGCCCGAGATGCTGCAGACGGCGTACGGCTCGCTCACCGTCGGTCTCGACTCGCGACCCGGGCAGTCCATCCTCATTCGCGGCGGCACGTCTTCGGTGGGCATGGCGGCAGCAGTTCTCGCCAAGCAGCGGAACATGACCGTGCTCTCCACGACGCGCCGCGCGAACAAGCTCGCAGCCCTCACCGATGTCGGCGTGGACCACGTCCTCATCGATGACGGCAATGTTGCCCGGCAGGTGCGCGACATCCTCCCTGCCGGAGT
>VAWU01000041.1 GCA_005888325.1 Actinomycetota bacterium | reverse complement strand
AACAGCATCATGAGCGCCTGGCGCCGGCGGGCAGGCAGATCCCCCACGGCATGAGCCAGGCGCTCCACGAAGTCATCCCACCCCTCGGAGCGCAAGAGCTTCCAGCGCTCGCCGTCCGCGAACTCGGTGTCTCGACGAGATGCCGAAGCATCTCGCCGACGAAGAAGGGATTGCCCTGGGTCTCTCTTGCAACAGACGCGCCAGTTCCACACCCAGGTCCGGAAGCGCTTGCCCTGCCGTGTCCTCCATGAGCTGCGCGACTTCGCTGGGATGGGCCCTGACCGGGGTGTGCCTGTAGGACTCTCGTCGGCGGTCGAGGACGCGCATCTCACCAGCGTCTGCCTCGACCTTCACGCCGGGGTAGCGGGCGAGAGGAGTCGCCCCTATGGGGTCCCAGACGCCTGTCTTGCCTCGAGCGGCCGCCGCGAGGATGATGACCCCGGTTCTTAGAGCTTTCTTAGAACGACCGTCGCTCGCTCGGGAGGCGAATGGACGTTCGCTCCGGTGGCGGGAACGCCGTCGAACACGCTCTACCAAGGGTCGCTCACCCTGCGGCACCGGCTGTGGGCGGACTCGCGGTCCATCCGGACCGGTCCGCGCCTCGAGCGCTCGGGCTCCTGATGCTCCTGGTGCTGCCGCTGGTCGTGGCCCTCGGGGTCCTCCACCAGACCGCTTGGTACCCGATCGGCGATCAGGCCCAGACCGAGTTGCGGTTGCGCGACGTCGGCAGCCGCCACACGCCTCTGATCGGCGTCTTCTCGGCCCGCATCGGGCCCGTCGGGCACGAGGGGAGCCACCTGGGGCCCCTCAGCTTCTATGCCATGTGGCCGGTCTACCGACTCTTCGGAGGCAGCGCCTGGGCGATGCAGGCCGCCGCGGCGTCGGTCCAGGTCGTCGCGATGGCGACGATCCTGTGGATTGCGCATCGCCGTGGGGGGCTCGCGCTCGTCCTCGGCACGACTGCCGCGCTGGCCATCCTCATCCGCGCCTACGGGCCGACGGTCATGACCGAGGCATGGGTGCCGTACCTGCCGCTGCTCTGGTGGCTCGTGTTCCTGCTCGCGGTCTGGTCGGTGTGCTGCGGCGACCTGCCACTGCTGCCGGTGGTCGTGTTCGCCGGCTCCCTGTGCGCGCAAGCCCACATCCCCTACGTCGGGCTGACGTCAGGCCTCGGTGCTTTCGCGGTGGTGATCGCGTTCGTCTGGGCGTACCGGCGGCGGCGGCGTCCGAGGTCGGTGCTCCACTTCGCCTGTTGGCTGCTCGTGGCGGTGGCGGTCGGCGCAGCGGTGTGGGTCCCCCCGACGATCGACCAGCTGGTCAACTCCCCGGGCAACCTGTCGATGCTCTGGGACTACTTCCGCGACCCTCCCACTGCGACGATCGGTCTGCGCCGCGGTATCGAGGTCCTGCTGATCCATCTCAACCCGTGGCGGCTGGTGGCGAAGCAACTGGTGCTCACGATCAGGTTGCCGGGTCACGGAGCGGAGCGAGGGATCACCACCGGCTCGCCGTGGCCCGGCGTTGCGCTCCTGGTGGCGTGGGCAACGGCCGTCGTCGCGGCCTGGCGCATCCGACACCGGCCATTGCTGCGCCTTCACGCGGTTCTTGCGGTGGCGCTGGTGCTGGCTGCCGTCTCGATCAGCCGCATCTTCGGCGTCGTCTGGTTCTGGGAGATCGTCTGGGCCTGGGTGATCACGGCCCTGATGTCCCTCGCGGTGGGATGGACCGCGGCGTCATTCGTGCGCCACCGGCTGCGCGGGCCGCTTGTCGCACACGCCTCCACCGCGGGAAAGCTCGCGCTAGTCGGCGCGGTGGCTCTCTGGACCGCCCTGTTCACGTTCGACGCAACCCGCGCATCGGTCCCCGACCCGGGCGGTCCCGGGCCCCGGCTCTCGAGACTGCTGGGCGCCGTCGTCACACCAACCGTGGCGGCGCTGGATGAGGATCCGACGCCGGGAGGGGGCCGTGACGGTCGCTATCTCATCAGCTGGTCCGATCCCATCAACCTCGGCACACAGGGTTGGGGGCTCCTCAACGAGCTCGAGCGCCGCGGCTTCCACGTCGGGACGCTCGCCGTGTACCGGAGTGTGGCCACGCCCCATCGCGTGATGGACCCGGCACAGGCCACCCGGCTGTTGCACCTGGCGATCGGGCTCGACGTCGACACGTGGTCCGACCGACCCGACGCGCGCAGGGTCGCCTACCTGGACCCCCGCACTCCGAGCGAGCGGGTCGAGTACCGCCGCCTGCGTCTGCAGGTCATCAACGACCTCCGGGCCGCGGGGCTGGCTGATCTCGTGCCGCAGGTCGACCGAAGCCTCACGCACCTGGCGACCGACCCGCGACTCCCTGAGTCGACCTACGCGAAGACGGTCCGCATGGGCCGGCTGGGCCTGCCGATGGCGGTGTTCGTGGCTCGGGCCGACGGCATCGCCGTGAGATGACCGATGTCGCCGCGCACCCGCAAGACGCGACGACGGGCATCGCGACCGCGACCGGCCTCGGCGGCGAGTCGCTTGGCATGGGTGGTGAGGTCCCTCGATGACGCCGCGCAGGTACTCGGCGAACCGGGTGAGCGGAACGCCCTGGTTCCAGAGGAAGGCGCGTACGGCTCTGGGGCGATAGAAGGCGGTGCGGTGGCCCTTGAAGATGAGTCGGTCGAACATCGCCAGGCTGCCTACGATGCGATCACGGTGAACCTCTTCGAAGTCGCCCATGCCCATCCCCCGTCGCTTGCGTCCGATCGCGGCAGTTCTGAGCCGCGCGCGTGTGCGACGACGCCTGACGGGTGCTCGCAACGCTTGCCGAGTATGTCCTTGCTTCTTACGGTCAACGGGTAGGAGAGGCGACCGCCAGGCTTCGTTACGGTGCGGTGATGGGGTCACGGGTGCTCGTGACCGCGGCCGGCTACCAGGGCGATGTCCTGCCCTTCGTCTCCGTCGCGAGGGAGCTGGTGTCGCGCGGCCAAGTCGTCCCCTTCGCAGGCGCGGAGGAAGCGTGGGTCGCGGCATGGCTGCGCCCGCTCGGGGATGAGCCGATCGACGCGGCCTGGCTCGTCACCATGTGCGACTTGCTCCCGCCCGCCGTATTCAGTCGGACGACCAGCCCCGTCAAGGCGGCTTCGATCGAATACGTCGTCCACCTGGTGACCGGCGAATCTTCCGTGCCTGCCGGTGAGTACGTCTACCTCTCCTGCCGATCACCGTTGGCGAACGAAGGATTCGCCGTCGAGGACGCCACCATGTGGGCCCCCGACGGCTCCGTGCTCGCCGTCGCCCGCCAAACCCGTCTCGCCGGCGCGTGAGCACTATGAGCGGCCGACAGGTGAGCGCCGCAGAGGCCTTCATTGACGCCGTCGAAGAGCTCTGTGTTCACGAAGCGAGGCTCGAGCAGGTGACGGAGGCTGCAGCCGCGCTCCACGACGCGAGTGCGCTCGCGACCGCGGGCACCGAAACCCTCGCCCGCTTGCTGCACGTGTTTCGCGCCCGAGCCGGTAGTCGCTCCGCCGAGTGGTGGATCGCGACCCTCGAAGGATCGAAGGCGACCGCGCTGCCGTCCGAACTCATGCTCGACCTCCTGGTCGTGCTCGCCGCCGACGCCGGCGGAGTTGCGGTCCCCGAGGTGGCCTCGATGGAACGAGCCGCGTTCTTCCCGGCGTACCTCCAGCTCGCGGCGGTCATCGTGATGCTCATCCACTTCTACGGCGGACAAGCCGTACCGGTCACCCTCCGACTGCTCCGCGACCGAAACACGACGACCGGTGTCTGAGCCCGCCCCGCGACGTCAGCGGACCGCGGTCACTCAGCCCGAGAAGCCGGGCCCGGTCTTGGCGCGGACGTGGCGAACGTCGAGTGGTTGGGCGCACTCGCTGCACACCACGACGGCGTGCATGTCGTGATCGCACTCCGTGTGGTGCAGCACGAGCGGCGTTCCTTCCGGTCCGATGAGCCAACGCTCACCCCAAGCCGCCATAGCCGCGAGGATCGGATACGCGTCCCGGCCCTTGTCGGTGAGCCGGTACTCGAAGCGCGTCGGGTTCTGCTGGTACTCGACGCGCGTGAGGATCCCTTCGTCGACAAGTCGCGCGAGCCGCTGCGTGAGGATGTTGCGCCCGATGCCGAGCTCGGCCTGGAAGTCGTCGAAGCGACGCGTGCCGAGACAGGCCTGGCGGATGAGCAGCAGGTTCCAGTGATCGCCCAGAAGATCGGCGCTGCGGGCGATGGTGCACGGCCACCCGGACGTGTCGGTGCGCTTCACGTCGACCACCCTACCGGAGTGGGTTGCATCATGTAACCCACTCTTCTAGTGTCCGTTCCATCATGCAACCACCGACAGAGGTGTCGACCGTGGACCGCCACCCTCATGGGCAAGTGCAAACCGAAGTCGTCGACGACCGGATCCTGGTGATGACCGTCGACCGGGTCGAGAAGAAGAACGCGTTCACCCCGAAGATCAGCAACGAGCTCGCCGCGGCCTACACCCGCCTGGACGACGATCCCGAGCTGTTCGTCGGCGTGCTCACCTTCGCGGGCGACCACACCACCGCCGGGTTGGAGATGCCGCTGTTCTTCGGTCCCGACGCCGAGCCCGGCCCACCGTCCGACGCGGTCGACCCGTTCGGGCTGCAACGCCGGTTGACCAAGCCGTTGGTGACCGCCGTGCGGGGAATCACGTTCACCATCGGCATCGAGATCGCCCTGGCCGGCGACATCGTGGTGGCCGCGTCCGACACGCGCTTCTGCCAGCTCGAACCCAAGCGCGGGCTCGCGCCGCTCGGCGGTGCGACGATCCGCTACGTGCAGCGCGCCGGATGGGGCAACGCCATGTATCACCTGCTGCGGGCCGACGAGTTCAGCGCCGACGAGGCGCTGCGGATCGGCCTCGTGCAAGAAGTGGTCGAGCCCGGCCGTCAACGTGGGCGCGCGGTGGAGGTGGCGCGCGAACTACTTCAGTGCGCGCCGCTCGCGCTGCGGCACACCATCGCCAACGCCCGCCTCGCGCTCGATGAAGACGAGCCCACCGCGATCGACGCCATTCCGGCGATGAGCAAGGCCGTGATGGTGACGGCCGACTTCCAAGAGGGGATCGCGTCGTTCATCGAACGACGCCCGGCACGGTTCACGGGACGTTGACATGACCGACACCGACACCAACCACGCGACCTCGACCGACGAGGTCCCGAGCGCCTGGCACCCGACCGCCTGCATCCTCTGCGAGTGCAACTGCGGCATCGAGATCCGACTCGGTGCTGACGGTCGAACGTTCGAACGCACCCGCGGCGACAAGGCGCACCCCGCGTCCGAGGGCTACACGTGCGAGAAGGCGCTGCGACTCGACTACTACCAGAACGGTCGCGGCGAGCGGCTGCTGAGCCCCCTTCGCCGGCGAGCGGACGGCACCTTCGAGGCGATCGACTGGGACACCGCCATCCGCGAGGTCGCCGACCGTCTGGCCGCCGTGCGCGACGCGCACGGAGGCGAGTCGATCGTGTACTACGGCGGCGGCGGGCAAGGGAACCACCTCGGCGGCGTGTACGGATCGGCAACCCTCAAGGCGCTCGGCGTCCGCTTCCGGGCCAACGCCATCTCCCAGGAGAAGACCGGCGAGGTGTTGGTCATGGGCAAGATGTTCGGCACACCGCTGCGCGGTGACTTCGAGCATTGCGAGGTCGCGTTCTTCGTCGGCAAGAACCCGTGGATCTCCCACGGCATCCCCCACGCCCGCACCACACTCAAGGCGATCGCCGCCGATCCCGACCGGGCGATGATCGTGATCGACCCGAGGGTGACCGAGACCGCGGCGATGGCCGACTTCCACCTCCAGGTTCGATCCGGTCGAGATGCGTGGCTCATCGCCGCCATGGCCGCCGTGCTCGTGGACGAAGGACTCGTCGATCGCGACTGGCTCGACCGCCACGCGTCCGGTGTCGAGCCGGTGCTCGCCGCGCTCGAGGCGGTGCCGATCACGCGATACTGCGAGATCAGCGGCGTCGACGAGACCTTGGTGCGCGCCGCGACGCGCCGCATCGCGTCCGCAGCCAGCGTGGCGGTGTTCGAAGACCTCGGCGTGCAGATGAACCGCCACTCGACGCTCGTCAGCTACCTCGAGAAGCTGGTGTCGCTGCTGACCGGAAGCCTGAATCCTGAAGGCGTCGAACGTGCCGGTTTCGGTTCCGGTCCTGATGCCGGCAACCGACTGTTCGACGCGATCGTCGACCGTCCGTCCGGTGTCGTGTTCACCGACGACGCCTGGGAAGCGACGTGGGCGCGCATCCAAACCGACGACGGCCTCGTCCACCTCGACATCTCCGAGCTCCTCGACGAGCTCGTCGAGCTTCGCGACGCGACACCGCCCGGTGACGACCCTGACTGGCCGCTGCTCCTCTCCGCCGGCGAGCGGCGCTCGTTCACCGCCAACACGATCCTGCGCGACCCGGCCTGGCGCAAGAAGGACGCCGGCGGTTCGCTGCGCGTCTCGCCGGCCGACGCTGACAGGCTCGGTCTCGTCGACGGCGACACCGCCACGCTGACCAGGAAGCGAGCGAGCGTTGCCGTCACCGTCGCAGTGGACGACACCGTGCAGTCAGGCCACGTCTCTCTCCCGAACGGGCTCGGTCTCGATCACGTCGAGTCCGGAGCGCGGCATCAGACCGGTGTCGCGCCCAACGAGCTCACCGCCAGCGAAGATCGCGATCCATGGGCCGGGACACCGTGGCACAAGACCGTGCCGGCGCGACTCGAGCGAGCCTCGGCATGAGCTTCGACGTCGCCCAGATCGACGAGGTGCTCGCCACGACACGCGCAGTGCGCCGACGGCTCGACCTCGAGCGACCGGTCGACAACCAACTGCTGCTCGACTGCATCGATCTCGCCGAGCAGGCGCCGACCGGCGGCAACCTCGGCAGCCGGAGATGGATCATCGTGCGCGAGCAGCGGGTCAAGGACCAGCTCGGCGAGCTCTATCGCGACACCGCGCTGCCGTTCATGTCCGCCGCCGCCGAACGGCTGCACGGCACCGGCCACCCGAGCGAGAAGGTGATGGCATCGGCCGCCTATCTGGCCGAACATCTCGCCGAGGTCCCCGCCATCGTCATCCCGACGGTCATCGGCCGCCACGACGGCAGCGGGCGGCCCGGCCTGTTCGACTCCGTCATCCAAGCAGCGTGGAGCTTCTGTCTCGCGCTGCGCGCTCGAGGCCTCGGCACGACCTGGGTCACCGCCGCGTTGCAGGACACCGCGAAGGTCAAGGAGATCCTCCGCATACCGACAGACATGACCGAGATCGTCCTGCTCCCGGTCGCCTACACGAAGGGCACCGACTTCCAGCGCGCGCCGCGTCACCCTGCTCGCTCGATCACCTACTTCGACCGCTTCGGCCTGACGACCGAGCGCGGCCCCAGCGACGAGCTTCGTTTCGAGGACGGCCCCGGCGCCATCGCCGAGGTCGACATCGCCGCGTCACCGGCGACGGTGTGGTCTCTGGTGTCGGACATCAACCTCCCAGCACGGTTCTCCAACGAGTTCGCCGGCGCGGAGTGGGCGAGCGACGACCGGGGCGTCGGCGCCATGTTCCACGGGCGCAACCAACACGCCGCGCTCGGCGAGTGGACGATCCCGTGCTTCATCGATCACTGCGACGAACCTCGCGCGTTCGGTTGGCGCACCTCCGACCCGGACAATCCCGGCGCGCGTTGGCGTTTCGATCTCGAACCCCGCGAGGGCGGCACCCGCCTGCGGTTCTCCTACGTCATGGGGCCCGGCCCGTCGGGCACGACCATGGCCATCACCAACAATCCCGGCAAGGAAGTACGGGTGCTGCGCCGTCGCATCGGCGAGGTCCAGGCCAACATGCAGCAAACCGTCGACGGTGTGAAGCAGCTCGCCGAAGAGGCGCGATGACGCTTCGCGTCGGCATCGGCGCGGCGCCGGGCCGACCCGAAGCCGTCGAGTTCGTGCGCCAGGCCGAACGACTCGGCGTCGACTCGGTGTGGTGCCCCGAGTTCTGGGCCGGCGACGCGTTCACGCCGCTTGCGTACCTCGCGGCGTGCACGTCAACGATCAAGTTGGGTTCGGGCATCGCGCAGCTCGGCGCGCGCACGCCGGCGATGCTCGCGATGACCGCGCAATCGCTGCACGCTCTGTCGGGCGGGCGATGCCTGCTCGGCATCGGAACCAGCGGACCGCAGGTGATGGAAGGTTGGCACGGCGTCGCGTTCGACAAGCCCGTGCGCCGCACCCGCGAAACCATCGAGATCATCCGCGCCATCACCGCCGGTGAGCGGCTCGACTACCACGGCGAGATCTACGAGTTGCCGCTCCCCGGCAGTGAAGGCCGCGCCATCCGGTCGCTGATGCCGCCCATGCATCTACCGATCTACGTCGCGTCGCTCGGCCCAGCCAACCTCCGCCTCACCGGTGAGCTCGCCGACGGGTGGATCGGCACCTCGTTCTTCCCCGAGACCGCGGACGTGTTCCTCGCCCCCATACGCGAAGGAGCAGCCCGAGCAGGACGCGACATCGCTGACCTCGACCTCACCGTCGCCGTAGGAGTCGAGTTCACCGACGACGTCGAGGCCGCGGGCCGCCGCCACGCCGACGGCTACGCGTTCACCATCGGCGCTATGGGCTCAGCCGGTACGAACTTCTACAACAACGCCTTCGAACGGCAGGGCTACGGCGACGACATCCGCGAGGTCCAACGGCTCTGGCTCATGGGCGAAAAGGACGCCGCGCGCCGACGAGTCCCCACCGCGATCGGGCTCGGCACCAACCTCGTCGGCACCGACGACCTCGTGCGCGACCGGCTGCGCCTCTACCGCGACGCCGGCATCACAACCCTGCGCGCCAACCTCCACGGCGGCGGCGACGTAGATCTCGACCGGCAACTCGGTGATCTCGCACAACTGCTCGACCTCGTCCGTGAGGTCAACGACGAGTCCACCGACGCCGATCGCCGGTGATCGAGCTCCGCAGCTCAACCACGCCCCCGAAGTCGCTTACGTTCCGCGATCAACGCAACAAGGAAGACGTCGTTCCCGGAGAAGGTTCGCGCCCGTCTCGAGGACGCGGTTCAGGTCGCCTCACCGGTGATCGTCGGGCACACCTCCATATATATAGAGGTGTGCGGCGCGTCGCCCGAACATGTCAAACAACTTGTCAAACGAACCACGACGCACCGGCCCGGATGACGGCGTACCCAACGGCATCGTCAGCGGATTTGTCATCGCACCATCGACCGACCCATGGAGACGAGCGCACACGAACGCCCGCGTCGGCAGGCGTTCTTACCCTGCTGACCTGGCGTTTCGCGCAACAACGCTGTACAACTGCACCCGAGAGCAGATAAGAGAAATGTGTCGCTCATCACTCATAACCCGAAGGTCGCGGGTTCAAAATCCCGCCCCCGCCACCACATGAACGCCCAGGCCAACAGGCCTGGGCGTTCCTCGTTGTCGAAGTGGCGTCTACCGGATTTGTCTACCGGCACCGGCGGGTGCGAGCTCGATGACCTCGATGTTTGCGGTTCTCGCTCCCGATAGACGTCTACCGGCGGGCGGCGGAAACGAGTCCGGCGAACCGGCTGGCCGCTTCGGCGCTCATGCCTGGGAGTAGGTGTTGGTAGAGCTCGCAGCCGAGGTCGACCAAATACTCGTCGCCTACACCGCCGCGCCCAACGCGCCGTCACTCGATGCGCTGCGTCGGCTGTCCAACTGGGCGGGTGAGGTTTCAGGTCGTGCCTCGCCTTCGAGCGGAGCCCGATGAGACGTCGCGGCGCGCAGTAGATGGTGCGGCGTAGGGTCGGGCACGTGGCGGTCCAACGCATGGACAATGTGGGCGTCGTCGTCGAGGACCTACCGGCAACGATCTCGTTCTTTCGCGCGCTCGGCCTCGAGCTGGAAGGCCAGGCGACGATCGAAGGGGAGTGGTCAGGGCGTGTCACTGGACTGCCTGGCCAGCGCGTCGAGGTCGCGATGATGCGCACTCCCGACGGTCACAGCCGACTCGAGCTGTCCCGATTCCTCACGCCTCCAGTCATCGCCGATCACCGGAACGCCCCGGTGAACGCCCTCGGCTACCTGCGCGTGATGTTCGCCGTGGACGACCTCGACGACACGCTTGCCAGGCTCCGTGAGCATGGTGCGGAGCTCGTCAGCAGCGAAGTCGTCCAGTACGAAGACACCTACCGGCTCTGCTACATCCGGGGACCCGAGGGACTTCTCATCGGACTCGCCCAAGAGCTCGCCTGAGCGCGAACCGGCGTCCCCTGGCAACGAACCTTGTCATCAGATTTGTCATCAGACCCCACGTCTCATCGCTCCCACTGACGCACACGGGACGGCAAGACGCACCAGCCCGGCGGACCGCTGACCTGCGACAACAGGGGCCGAGCGGGACCTGCCCGGTACCAGCGTCCACGACGGCGTGCAGGTGACCGATCCGCTCATAACCCGAAGGTCGCGGGTTCAAATCCCCCCCCGCCACCAACGCAGCAGGTCAGAGGCCCCTTTTCCGCTCGCCGGAGAGGGCCTCCTTCGGGTCCGCAGCGTGGAATGGCGGCGAACAACCGGCCGCCCCCGATGATCGGACAGAACGGATGGAGCCGCGGGGATCCGTCTCGTCGCACAGTGGCCAGGTAGGCGACGGCGAACCAGGTTGCGCTCGTCGGAAACGAGTCGCCTCGGTCGAGCGCGACGGCTCCGGGCCACAGACGGTGCGCGAAGGCGGCGACCTCCGGCGCCTCGGCCTCGACCCTCGCCCAGAGGCCACTCTCGAATCATGACATCTCGGACGCAATCGTTCGCGAGGCGTCGTCGGTGGACCCGGAACGCGTCGCGACGGGCCGATCGGCATCATGTTGCTGGTGGTACAAGGTCGCGTGGCCTGGCCGAAAGAGCCCGAGACGGCCCTTGCGGAGATGCTCGATGCTCAGCCCGTCGTTGCAGCGATTCTCGATCGGGTGCCGGCTCTCGAGCTGCCCGGGTGGTATCTCGGAGCTGGTTGTGTCACCCAGACTGTCTGGAACGCCCTGCATGGTTTCGACCCGCGGTTCGGGATCAAGGATTACGACCTCATCTACTTCGACCGCCACGATCTGTCGGAGCGGGCCGAGAAGGCCGTCGAGGCGATCGCCGATCGGTTGGTGACCGAGCTCGGGGTGCGGCTCGATGTCACGAATGAGGCGCGGGTCCACCTTTGGTACGAAGCACGGTTCGGGCGGCCGATCGAGCCCTATGAGTCATCCGAGGACGCGATCGCTACGTGGCCTACTACTGCGACGAGCGTGGGGGTCCGTCGAAGCAGCGGAGCGTTCGAGGTGTGCGCGCCCTTCGGCCTCGAAGACCTGTTCAACATGATCGTGCGGCCCAACAAACGGCTGGTCAGCCGCGACGACTACGAGGCCAAGGCGAAGCGCTGGGCGCTGATGTGGCCACGGCTGACGGTCCTGGCGTGGTAGGTCCCTCGGCCGCCCCCGGACATGCGGGTCGAGCTGGGGCTCGAGACGGTGCCAACGAGGGTGAGGGTTCGCGGTCGTCGGCGAGGTTGTGATCGAACGTTTCGGTGACCGAGGCGTTCGGCTTGACGCATGCCGATATCGGAATATGATGGCGCCCGTGGCACGAGCAGCGACGACGTCGGACGTCTTCAACGCGATCGCTGAGCCGCAGCGGCGGGAGATCCTGGTGCTGCTGCGGGCGGGTGAGCGGCCGGTGACCGAGTTGGCCCAGGAGTTGGGGATGGCCCAGCCGGGGGCGTCCAAACACCTGCGGGTGCTCCGGGAGGTCGGGCTGGTGCGTGACCGCAAGGCAGGCAAGCAGCGCCTGTACGGCCTCGACGCCCGCGGGCTGCGACCGGTCCACGAGTGGACCGGCGGGTTCGAGCGGTTCTGGAACGAGAGCTTCGACCGGCTGGACGAGTACGTGCAGGACCTCAAGCAGGCAAGGCAGGAGGATTGACCGATGGCAGCGACAGGACGGGACGCGCCGGCGCAGTCAGCGACGGCGGACCGCGAGATCGTGATCTCCCGGGTCATCAGTGCCCCACGGGAGCTGGTGTTCGAGGCGTTCACCGAGGTGCGGCACCTGTCGCGGTGGTGGGGACCGGAGGGCTTCACCACCACCACGCAGTCGTTCGAGTTCCGCGTCGGCGGGGAGTGGGACTTCGTGATGCACGGACCGGACGGGACGGACTACACCGAGTGGATCTCCTGGACCGAGATCGCTCCGCCGGAGCGGATCGCGTTGCTCCACGGTGAGTCCCGCGGCGACCCGAACGCCTTCGAGTCGGTCCTCACGTTCGCGCCCGACGGCGCGGCGACCCGGGTCGAGATGCGCACGGTGTTCCCCACCAAGGAGCTGCGCGACGAGGTGGTCGCGAAGTACCACGCGATCGAGGGCGGCCAGCAGACCCTGAGCAACCTGGCTGCCTACGTCACCGAGATCGTTCGGAAGGGAGCTGAGGGCTGATGACCGGGAAGGTGTTCTTCAGCGTGTCGATGTCGCTGGACGGTTTCATCGCGCCCGAGTCCCTCGGGGACTTGATGGGCCAGCAGTGGATGGAGCTGCAGCAGTGGATCTTCCCGCAGCGGTTCTTCCGGGAGAACTTGAAGCTCGGCGAGGGCGGCGAGGAAGGGCGCGACAACGACATCGTGCGGGAGACGTTCGAGCGCACCGGCGCGAGCGTGATGGGCAAGCGCATGTTCGA
>VAWU01000040.1 GCA_005888325.1 Actinomycetota bacterium | reverse complement strand
CCTCGCGCGATCCGTCGACCCGATGAGGGTGCTCGTGCTGGCGACGTGCCGGACGAGCCATCTGGGCCGTGCGCAGCCGTTGGCGGAGCTGCTCGCGGACCTTCGGCGGGTGCAAGGCGTGGATCGAGTGTCGCTGGCCGGTCTCGACCACGCCGACGTGGGAGCGCTGATCGAGGCTGCTCTCGGCCCGTCGAGCGACGAGGCGACTCGGGCGGTTGCCCGGGCCATACAGACCAAGACCGAAGGCCACCCCTTCTTCGTCACCGAGGTTCTCAGCCAGCTGGCCGACGCGGGCGTTGCCTACCGCGACGGTGACGCGAGAGTTGACGCCCCACCCCTGGAGCTGGGTATTCCCGCGGGCGTGCGCGAGGTGATCGGCCGGCGGGTCGGCGCCCTGAGCCAAACCGCTCAGCGGGTGCTCGCGGTCGGCTCGATCATCGGCCACAGCTTCGACGTCGACGTGCTGGAAGCCGTGGTGGCGAACGACGAGGACGAGGTGCTCGACGCCCTGGACGAGGCCGCGTCCTCCCAGTTGGTGACCGAGACTCCGGACGGTCGCTTCAGCTTCAGCCACGGCCTCATCAGAGAGACGTTGGCCGACGAGACCAGCGCGGCCCGGGTGACGCGCCTCCACCGCCGCATCGGGGTGGCGATCGAGACGCTGCGCGCGTCGCGTCTCGACGAGTACCTCCCGGCTCTCGCCCATCACTTCGTGCACGCCGCGTCGTCCGGCGTCGCCGACCGCGCCGCTCACTACTGTCTCCGCGCCGGCCGGCGGGCCGCGGCCGGGCTGGCCTTCGAGGAAGCGGTCGACTACTTCGAGCAGGGGCTCGCAGTCACGGAGATCGACGTCCAGGAATGCCGGCACGAGCTCGTGCTCGAGCTCGCCGATCTGCACGAGCTGCGCGGTGACTACCACGAAGCCGCCGATCTCTACGCGTCGCGGCTGGAGAGCGGCGACGGCCGCGCAGTTCGCGGGTTGGCTGGTGCGTTGCGGAAGCAGGGCGAGTACGCCGAGGCGATGGCGGTGCTGGAGGACGCGCTCCGGTCGGAGGCGTACGGCGGCGAGACGCTCGGCGCGCTCTGGCTCGAGCGTGGCCGGAACCTCCTGGTGGCGACCATGGCCGATGCGGTCGGGGCCTTCGAAGCGGGTTTGGCGGTGACCTCACCGGACGAGCCCCTCACAGGTGATCTGCTGTTGCAGCTCGCACGGGCCGAGGCCGCTCTCGACCGCCTCGATGTTGCACTCGGCCACGCCCTCGACGGTCGGCGCATCTTCGAGGAGCACGGCGATCTGCGAGGGTTGACCATGGCGTGGCGAGTTCTCGGTGGCATCTACGACGACCTGGGGCGGCTGGACGACGCAGCCGCGGCATTGAATCACGGCCTCGAGCTGGCAGAGAAGATCGGCCATGTGGAAGAGCTGGGTGGCTGCCTCATCAACCTCGGCATGGTGAAGCAGCGTCAGGGCGCGCGCGACGAAGCCATCGAATGCGATCGACGTGCGATCGCTCTGTTCGAGAGAATCGGCCATCCGGGCCGCGCCAACGGGTACGCCAATCTGGCCGAGAAGCTGATGGATGCCGGGGATTACGACGAAGCGCTGCGCTTGTGCCGCGATGCGCTCCAGATCGCGCGCGCCAACAACGATCTCTTCACCATCGCCGACGCCACGTTCACGTCCGCGAGGGTGCACCTTCGGCAGCCGCTTCCTCTTCCCGGTGAGGCGGCGACCGAGGCCGAGCAGGCGGCAAGCCTGTTCGAGCAAGTGGGCGAGAAGTTGCTGGCGCTGGACGCCCTCAAGGTCGCGACGGAGGCCTGGACCAAGTCGGGCGAGATCGAGCGGGCCGCGGCCGCCACTCGACGTGCGGCCTCGCTGTAGCTGCGGACCGCCGCAGACCGCGCGCGCCCGGTCGCGCTAGTGCACCAGGGCGAGGTCGGCGTCGAGCCGCGGGAAGAGCGTCTCCATGAGGTCGGCCGCCTGCCCGAGGCGGACGTCGTCGTGACGGTCGGCGAGGGCGGCCGCGCCGTAGCGTCCGAAGACGAGGGTGGCGACGAGATCGGGGGGCACGCCTGCTCCGCCCTGGCCGAGCGGGTCCTGCGACGGCCGTCCCGCCTCGACGGAGACCACCTCGCCCCGCTCGTAGGTGAGGACGATCGACGAGGAGTACGTCGACAGGAGCAGCTGCCCGGAGGTGCCGGCCCGGGGTGACGCAGCCAGACGCTCGGAGAGGACAGGTCGGAGCCGGTCGAGGAGGGCGACCGGATCGGCCACCCGGACGTAGAGGGCGTAGTGCACGGGATGGCGTTGCGAGAGGGGCTCCACCGGCCCCGTGTGCCTGCCCCGCTCCTCGACCGCCACCGGCCGGCCCCGGCGCGCGGCCTCGGCGAGCAGCGCGTTGAACGCGTCGAGCGCGTCGAAGGCGACACCGCGTACGGTCGTCGCGAAGTCGTACGCGCGGGACGCGCCGGCGCCAATGCCCGCGATGCCGTGCACGGTTCCGCCCGTCTCGGCGACGTGCAGGGGCGCGGGGTCGTCGACGCCGACCGACCAGCGCCACCACTCCTTCGCTCTCGTCGCGACCACGGGCACACCCGTCTGGGCGAGGGCGTGCAGACGAACGATCGCAGGCGCGTCATCCGGCTCGGCGCGTCGCACCGACCACCCTTCCGGCATCGCTAGCGCCACGCCGGGCGTCACCACGCGGACACGCGGAAACGCAATGGCGTACTCGTAGCCGAAGCGGCGGTAGAAGTAGGGGATCCCGGTGATGATCTGGGCGAGGTCGCCGCGTCCCGCCGACCAGCGGTGCACGACGTCCATCTGCGCGCGCACCAGGCCTCGGTGCTCGTGACCGGCGGTGGTGGCGACGAACTCGGGCTGGCCGACGGGCACGTCGACGGCGCCCACCCGCAACGACGCCGACAGCAGGCACAGCGACGACACCACCCGGTTGCCGTCGGAGGCGACGGTGAACGCGCCGGGGCCGACATCGGCGTGGACGAACAGGGCGCGCACCATCGGCTCCCACTCGACGCCGTTGCGGTCCACCTGCAGCGCCACGACCTGCTCGAGATCGGCCTCGGTCGCCCGCCGCACCGCGATGCCGGCGACGCCGGTGCCCTCACTGTCCATGGCGCCGAAGGTAGTGCCCAACGGGGTCCCGCTCGGTGGGCCATGATCTCCACGTCGTCGAGCGAGGAGAGAGCGATGGAGCGCACACCGATCAACCCCTGGCAATGGTCGATCGCCCTGGGTTTCAACCAGGGCGAGCTCGTCGAAGGCCACACGCGACTGCTCGTGTGCGCGGGGCAGACGTCCGTCGACGGTGAGGGGCAGCCGCAGCACCCGGGCGACATGGGCAAGCAGGTTTCCCTCGCGGTCGAGAACCTGGAGGCCGTCCTGAAGGGGGCCGGGATGACGCTCGCGAACGTCGTCCGCCTCAACATCTACACCACCGACGTCGAGGCGTTCTTCCAGAGCTTCGACGCGCTGGCCTCGCGCACCGCGGCCGCAGGTGTGAGGCCACCCGGCACGCTGCTCGGCGTCGCCCGCCTCGCCTTCCCTGAGCTGATGGTCGAGCTGGAGGCGACCGCGGTCGCGTGAGATGAGCGAGCTCGCCTTTCGCACGTGCCCGTTGTGCGAGGCCACCTGTGGCCTCGAGATCGAGGTGAAGGACGACGGCAGCGTCGGCCGCATCCGGGGCGACCGTGACGACGTCTTCAGCCGCGGTTTCATCTGCCCGAAGGGCTCGACGCTCAAGCAGCTGCACGAGGATCCCGATCGCCTGCGTACGCCGAGGGTTCGTGGCGAGGACGGCGAGCTGCATCCGGTCACGTGGGACGAGGCGTTCGCCGAGGTCGAGCGCCTCCTGCTGCCGATCATCGAGGAGCACGGACGCGACGCGGTCGCGATCTACCTCGGCAACCCGACGGTCCACAGCCTGTCGGCCGTCCTCTACACCCGCTTCCTCGTGCGCGCCCTCGGGACGACGAACGTCTACTCCGCGAGCACGATCGACCAGCGGCCCAAGGAGATCAGCAGTGGCCTGCTCTTCGGGACGAGCATCAGCTTCGCGGTGCCCGACCTCGACCGCACCTCGTACCTGCTGATGCTCGGTGCGAACCCGTTCGAGTCGAACGGCAGCCTCGCCACCGCGCCCGACTGGCCCGGTCGGCTCCGGGGTATCGTCGAACGCGAAGGCCGCGTCGTCGTCGTCGACCCCAAGCGCACCAAGACGGCCGAGGAGGCGAGCGAGCACGTGTCGATCCGGCCGGGCACCGACGCACTCCTGCTCATGGCGATGGTGCACGTGCTCTTCGCGGAAGGGCTCGTCGACCTCGGCCGCCTCGATGGGCTCGTCGTGGGCATCGAGGAGGTGGAGCGGGTCGCGCGCGACTTCACACCGGAGGCCGTCTCGTCCGCCACTGCGATCGACGCCGCAACCATCAGGCGCCTGGCGCGCGAGCTGGCTGCGGCCGAGACGGCGGCGGTGTACGGACGCATCGGGACGTGCACGCAGGAGTTCGGCACCCTCGCCAGCTGGCTGGTCGACGTGCTCAACATCCTCACCGGCAACCTCGACCGGCCGGGCGGCGCGATGTTCGCCAGGCCCGCGGCGGGCGGGGCCACCACGTCGGGCGCTCCCGGCAGGGGGCGGGGAGTCAAGCTCGGGCGGCGCAGGAGCCGTGTGCGCGGCCTGCCCGAGAGCTACGGCGAGCTGCCCGTCGTCTGCCTGGCCGAGGAGATCGACACGCCGGGCCCAGGGCAGGTGAGGGCCCTCGTGACCGTCGGCGGGAACCCGGCCCTCTCGGTGCCCAACAGCGACCGGTTGCAGCGAGCCTTCCGCGACCTCGAGCTCATGGTGTCGGTCGACCCGTACGTGAACGAGACCACCCGCCACGCCGACGTGATCCTGCCGTCACCTGACGTCCTGACCAAAGGCCACTACGACGTCGCCTTCTACCAGTTCGCCCTGCGCAACGTGGCCAACTACTCGCCCCCGGTCCTGCCGCCCGAAGCCGACGCGATGGAAGAGTGGAAGACCATCGCAAAGCTCGCGCTCATCGCCCAGGGCGCAGGCGCCGCCGCCGACCCTGCCGTCCTCGACGACATGGTGATCCGCGGCATGGTCGAGCGCGCCGGGCTCGACCCGGAGCAGACCCTCGCCGAGCTCGCACCGCGTGTCGGCCCTGAGCGGATGCTCGACCTCATGCTCCGCACCGGTCCCTACGGGCTCACCCTCGACCAGCTGCTCGAGCACCCGCACGGCATCGACCTCGGGCCGCTCGAGCCCCGGCTGCCCGACGTGCTGCGGACCGCGTCAGGGATGATCGAGATGGGCGCCGAGCCCTTCATCGCCGACGTGCCGCGTCTGAAGGCGGCGCTCGACCGGACCACCAACGGCGGCTTCGTGCTGATCGGCCGTCGCCACCTGCGATCGAACAACTCGTGGATGCACAACGTCACCGTGCTGATGAAGGGCAAGTCGCGGTGCACGCTCCAGATCCATCCCGACGACGCGCGCCGCCTCGGGCTCGGCGATGAAGCAAAGGTGAGGTCGCGCGCCGGCGCGGTCGTCGTCGCGATCGAGGTGACCGACGCGGTCATGCCGGGTGTGGTGAGCCTGCCCCACGGCTGGGGCCACGACCTGCCCGGCGTGGAGATGAAGGTCGCCCGGGCCCACGCCGGCGTCAACTCCAACATCCTCGCCGACGACGACCTGTTCGATCCGCTGTCGGGCAACGCGGTCTTCAACGGCATCCCAGTCGAGGTCGCACCGGCGTGACGGTGGCGATCGAGAGCACCCCCAACCCGTCGACCCGCGAGGTCCGCTGACCATGAGCACCCCGTTCGATCTGTCCCAGACCGACAAGCTGCTGACCACCACCCGTTCGGTGCGCAAGCGGCTCGACCTCGAGCGTCCCGTGCCCAGCGACGTCGTGCTCGAGTGCCTCGACATCGCCCTGCAGGCACCGAGCGGCGGTAACAGCCAGCCCTGGCGCTGGCTCATCGTCGACGACCCCGACACGCGGAAGCGGTTGGCTGCGCTGTACCAGCGCAGCCACGACCCCTACATGGCCGCCAACCGCGAGGCCGCCGAGGCGGCCGGGCGCATCGAAGTCATGGCCAAGATCATGGACTCGTCGCAGTACCTGTCGGACCACATGGGCGAGGTGCCGGTGCTGGTGATCCCGTGCCTGCTGAGCCGGCCCGAGGGCCTGAGCCAGGGGGAGGTCGCGGGGTTCTACGGCTCGATCCTGCCCGCGGCCTGGAGCCTCATGCTCGCCCTGTGCAGCCGGGGCCTGGGGTCGGCGTGGACGACGCTCCACCTCGCGTTCGAGAAGGAGGCGCGGGACGTGCTCGGTGTCCCCGAGACGGTGACCCAGACGGCGATGATCCCCATCGCCTACTACAAGGGCGAGGACTTCAGGCCCGCGCCCCGTCAGCCCGTCGAGAAGGTCGTCTACTTCAACGCCTGGAAGCAGCGCGCGACGAGCTGACGCGACGCCGGCCGCACGCGCCGGGATCCACCACCGCGGCGTCGGTGCTCTGCCAGGCTCGAAGGGGAGTGGCCAGCTCGGAGAGCACCCACGTTCCGGACGTCTCGCGGCACCGCGCCGCTCGTCGCACTGCGATGGCTGCCGCAGTGGGTGCGGTCGCTTCGGGGATCGCCGCCGCGTTCCTCCCCTGGCAGGCGACGATCCTCATCGGCTGGTCGACCGCGGCGACCATCTACAGCGCGCGCGTCTGGCTCGTGTCGCGTTCGATGGACGCGCGTACCACCGAGCTGCACGCCACCAGTGATGACGACTCCCGCGTGGTCGCGGACATCACGCTCCTCGCGGCATGTGTCGCCAGCCTGGTCGCGGTGGGCCTTGCGCTCGTCAAGGCCGCACAGACGGGCGGAGCCGCTCAGGCGCTCTTCACCGGGATCGCGGTGCTCAGCGTGGTGATGGCGTGGGTGCTCGTCCACACCGTCTTCACCCTTCGCTACGGGCACCTGTATTACCAGCATCGGAGCGGCATCGAGTTCCATGACGACAGCGACCCGACCTATCGCGACTTCGCCTATGTGGCGTTCACCATCGGCATGACGTATCAGGTCTCGGACACGGAGCTGAAGTCGCGAGCGATTCGCGCGACCGCACTGCGACAGGCCCTGCTCTCGTACCTCTTCGGTGCGGTGATCATCGCGATGACGATCAACGTGGTCGCGGGCCTGTTGAAGTAGGCGCGCGTCCGGCTCTTTCTCAGGCGCTCCTGGCTCGCGTCGTGTCGCACAGCAGGACGGGCTCCTGGGCGGCGACCGCTCGTCTCGAAGGCCGCTCCGCCGGCTTCCGGGCGTTCGCGGCACGGAGCAGCACGACCGCACGGGCGTGCGCATGGGCCACGAGGCAGGTGCGCAATGATCCCCGGCTCGAGTCGAACACCAACGGTGTGCGCCAGAGGCACATGAACGCGGCTTGGGTTGCCGTTGCGGCCAGGTCCTGCCCACACACCTGCAGTGCCATCGAGGACACGCGGCGACCGTGACGCTCGTACGCCTCGGCCAGGCCTTCGAGCTCACCCCGGGCGATCGCCGTCACCAGATCGGCGTCGGTCGCGTCGACGTACGGGTTGATGCCGCTATCGGGAATCGAAATCCTCTTGCGGATCGTCCGAGTAGGGGACCGGATGGTCGCGGCCCATCTCGGTGAAGCGCTCGTTCAGCGCGTGGGCCAGGACGTCTCGGTCGTGCACCGTGGGCTCGAGCGCGCCGTAGAGGTAGGCCTCGACCTCGAACGCGGTGCTCATGCCTCCGAGGCCGAAGTAGCGCATCCAGAGGTCGGGGTGGGTGAGCCCGGCGTTCTTGCGGAACTGGTCGAGGGTGGCGCGTGCCTCGGTCATCGTCGGCGCTCGTTCTTCGAGGCGTCGTGCTGGGTCGACGTCACGATGTCCTGCGCGAGGCGTCGGAGCGGAGTGCTCGTTCGGCGCGAGGAATCGCGCAACAGCGAGAAGGCCTCGTCCGCCGCGATGCCTTCGCGCTCCATCAACGCGCCCTGGGCCTGGGCGATGACCTCGCGCATCTGCAACGCGTGGCTCAGCCGTCCGCCCTTCTCCTCCGCGAGGTCGTCGCCTGCGTGCGTCAGCACGATCGACGCCTGCTCCGCGAACAGCGTGGCCAGCTCCCGACCGTCGCGGCCGAAGGCGCAGGCAGTGTGCGAGTAGATGTTCAGCGCGCCCATCGGGCGGGTGCCCGCTCGCAGCGGGTTCGACAGGATGGCGTTGATGCCCCGCTTCCGCGCGCGCGGCGTGAAGGCCGGCCAGCGGGTCTCCGCGTCGACCGACTCGACCTGGATCCGACGACCCTCGGCCGCCGCCGTCAGGCACGGCCCCTCGCCGGTCACGTACTGGTCCGCGTCCATCGCCTCCACGGTGTCGTCGCTCGAGGCGACAGTGATCAGCCGGCCCTCGCCGGCCAGGGACACGCTCACCCCGTCCGCCCCGACCACGGTGGCCCGGGCGAGTACGACAACCAGGTTGAGGGCTGCGTAGAGGACGTCGCGCCGGGCCCGATCCGCGGCCGCCCGGGCCAGGCTGCGATCGAACTGAGGGGTCGAGGCTGGCCGCGGTGGCTCGGGCCGCGCGTCTTCGGCCCGTCGGAGGGGCACAACCGCGGCCAGCCTCGAGACTTCGAGCGTCGGTGGGAGCGAGCGGAAAACGACCGTCGCGCCGACGTCGCGCAGGCGCTCGAGGGTGGCGGCGAACATCCGGAGTCCGGCCGCATCGATGAACTCGAGCTGCGCGAGGTCGAGCACGAGATGGCGCTGCCCCCGCTCGATCATGGCGTCGACGGCACCGCCGAGGGCGGCGGCCGTGACCACGTCGACCTCGCCCCTGACGGTCACGACGGCGTCATCACCCACGATGCTGACGTCGACGCTGAACGCGCTCGGCGCGGTCGGGTGACTCATGCGAGCGCTCGGGAGGCGCCCACGGAGCGCGGCAAGAGGGAGGTTCTCACGAGCTTGGTTCCTCGCGGAGGCTCAGGGAGCACGTCGTGCTCGACTCGAGCCCTCTCTGCCGAAGGCCCCTCCATACTAACCTGTTCGGGCGACGATGGGCGGTAGACCGGGGACAGACCCGTTCGGCAGACCGCGAACCGGGCCGGGAGCCCGGCGCACGTGGTGAGCGGTCGCGACGATCCCGCGGCCGGCATCGCCGCCGCAGACGACCCCGCGGCAGTGCGACGCTACGACGTCCTCGACACCCCGCCGGACCGTGCGTTCGACGCGATCACCGCCATCGCCGCCCGCCTGCTCGACGTCCCCGTGGCAGTCGTGAGCATCGTCGACGAGAACCGCATCTGGTTCAAGTCGCGCCATGGCATCGACCTGCGGGAGGTCGGCCGCGATGCCGGGCTCGCGTCCGCCATCCTCCAGCACGAGCCGTGGGTCGTGACCGACGCCGAGACCGACGCGCGCGTGCTCGCCAACCCGCTGATGGCGGGCGACACCGGGTTCCGCTTCTACGCGGGAGTGCCGCTCACCACGAGCGACGGCCACAACCTCGGGACGCTCTGCGTCATGGACAAGCAACCGCGCCGGATCACCGACGCGGAGATGGCGACGCTCGTCGACCTCGCCGCGGTCGTGGTCGACGAGCTGGAGCTGCGCGTCAGCGCCCGTCGCACGACCGACCTCGAGGAGCAGCTGCGCACCCAGGCGCACGCGCTGACGGCCGAGACGGTGGAGGGCACGATGCAGCGCATCGTCGCCTTCGCGGTCGACACCATCGAGGGCTGCGACCACGCCAGCATCTCGTTGCTGGAAGGCACACACATCGCGACCCGGGTGACCAGTGATGCACGGGTGGCCGACGTCGACATCGTGCAGTACGAGACAGGCGAGGGACCGTGCGTCGACGTCGTCAACCAGGGGATGAACAGCGTCTACGCCGAGGACCTCACCGACGACCCGCGCTGGCCGCGCTTCGGGCCGCGGGCCGCCGCCGCGGGCATGCGCAGGCTGCTCGCCATCCGGCTGCTCGCCGATCGCACGCTGGGAGCGCTCAACCTCTACGCCCGCCTGCCCAGGGCGTACGGGGCCACCGACCGGGCGACGGGCGTGATCTTCGCCACGCACGCCGGCATCGCGTTGGCCGCGGTGGAGGCGAGGACCGAGGCCCACCGGGTCGAGCACCTCGAGCAGGCGTTGTCGTCCCGCGAGCTCATCGGGCAGGCTCAGGGCATCTTGATGGAGCGCGAGCGGATCACACCTGACCAGGCGTTCGACGTCCTGCGCCGCGCGTCGCAGCACCTCAACGTGAAGCTGCGCGAGGTGGCCCAGCTCCTGGTCGACACCGGCGAGCGGCCCGCCACGGGCGCGGACACCCGGCCTCCCGCGTGAGGGCCGTCACACTAAAGGCCGTCACACGCAGGGCCGTCGCACGGAGGGTCTGGCGTGGCTCGGCCGTCGCCGTCGGGCTGGCGATGGTCGCGGCGGCGTGCACCGGCAATCGTGGGCCGGACACGAGCGTCGGCATCGGCGGACGCACGGCGACCACCGCCGCGGCCCGCGCCGCGTCGACGAGCTTCGGCGATCTCGCGTCGCCGTGCGGCAAGCGCGCGGGGCCGTCGGGCGGCCAAGGGCCGGCCGAGCAGGGCGTCACCGACGACAAGGTCGTCATCGGCTACGGCGACGATGCCGGCTTCTCCATCGTCCCGGGTCTCAGCCACGAGCTCAGCGACGCGATGAAGGCGATGATCAAGTGGTGCAACGAGCAGGGCGGCATCAACGGCCGGCAGATCGAGGGCCGCTACTACGACGCCAAGTTCACCGAGACCAACAACGTGATGCAGGAAGCCTGCGGACAGGTCTTCATGCTCGTAGGCGAGGGCTGGGCCAACGACGGCGCGGCGGAGGAGATCCGGCTCGGCTGCAACCTTCCTTCCGTTCCCGGCTACAGCGTGACCGCGGAGTTCGCCAACGCGCCGCTGATGTACCAGGGGGTGCCCAACCCGATCGACGTGAACCCCGCGGCCTGGGCCGACCAGCTGGCCAAGGCGTTCCCGGACAAGATCGACAAGGCGGCGGTGATGTTCGCCAACTTCGCGGCTCTCATCGACACGAAGGACAAGGCGGTGCAGGCGTTCGAGAAGTTCGGATGGAAGTTCCTCAACTGCCCGCAGTCGTACGCAGTCCTGGGGGAGGCCGACTGGCGACCGTTCGCGCAAAAACTGAAGGACTGTGGCGCAGAGGCCGTGAACTACGTCGGCACTCCCTACCCCAACTTCGAGAACCTGCTCGACAGCGCCGCACAGCTCGACTACAAGCCGATCTGGTATGCGGAGGCCAACATGTACGACTCGGTGTTCGCCAAGTGGAACACGAACGGCAACGGCGACAACGTGTACGTGCGCCTGGCCTTCACGCCGTTCGAGGAGGCTGCCAAGAACAAGGCCACGAAGCAGTACGAGGACCTGGTGACCAAGAACGGCGGTGACATCGCCCTTCTGGGAATGCAGGCTACTTCCAGCTTCCTGTTGTGGGCCACCGCGGCCAAGCAGTGCGGGTCGGCGCTCACCCGCCAGTGCGTGCTCGACAACCTGAAGAAGGTCACCAAGTGGACCGGGGGCGGGCTGCACGCCGAGACGAACCCGGCCGAGAACCTGGGTCCGCCGTGTGGCATGGTGATGAAGCTGCAGGGCACGAAATGGGTGCGGTTCGCACCGAAGAAGGCGGTCACGTTCGACTGCTCGCCGGATTACAACGTGAAGATCACCGGCCGGGTGGTCGACCAGGCCCAGCTCGGCCCCGACCGCATCTCCACCAAGTTCAAGAAGTAGCGGGCGCCACGCCCACAACGTGATCGTCGCCGGGGGCGGCCACCGTGGAACAGTTCCTGCAGTACACGATCCTGGGGTTGGTCCTCGGCGCGGTGTACGGCATCGCCGCGTCCGGCCTGGTCGTCACCTACACGACCTCGGGCATCTTCAACTTCGCGCACGGCGCCGTCGCCATGCTCGGCGCGTTCGCCTACTGGCAGGTGCGCGTCGCGTGGGGGTGGCCCGCGCCCCTCGCCCTGCTCCTCGTGCTCGGCGTCGCCGCCCCGTTGCTGGGGGCCCTCCTCTACACCGTGGTGATGCGGGGCCTGCGCGACACCGCGGAGGTCACCAAGATCGTGGTGCCGGTCAGCGTCATGCTCGGCTTCCTCGCCCTGTCGACATGGGTCTGGGACCCGACGCCGAGCTCGCCCCGCACCATCACCAAGTTCTTCGGCGCCAACAAGCAGGTGAGCATCGCCGGGGTCAACGTCAGCTGGCACGAGATCCTCGCCGTGGCCATCGCGGTGGCGATCGCGCTGGGTCTGCGCTTCCTGTTCTTCCGCACCCGCCAGGGCGTGGCGATGCGGGGCGTCGTGGACGACCCCGCCCTGCTCCAGCTCACTGGGGGGCGCCCTGAGCGCCTCGCCACCCTCTCGTGGGCCCTCGGCGCCTTCCTGGCCGCGCTGGCCGGCGTGCTCATCACGCCGATCCAGGGTGGTGCGCTGACGGCGACCGCCCTGACCCTGCTCGTGATCGATGCGTTCGCGGCGGCCATGTTCGGGCGCCTGCGCAGCCTGCCGCGCACGTTCCTCGGGGCCATCGCGCTGGGCCTCGCCGCGAGCTACGTCATCGGCTACTTCCCCTCGGAGCGCTGGACGTGGACGGGCAGCTTCCGAATCTCGTTGCCGATGATCGTGCTGTTCGTCGTCCTGCTCGTGCTGCCGCAGGACCGGTTGCGGGGTGCCACCGTGCTCCGGACCCGCGAGCGCTTCCGCCTCCCGACCCTGCGCAGTGCCGCGGGGTCGGGAATCGTGCTCGTGGTGGTCGTGGTCCTACTGCAGGGCATCATGGCCGACACCGCGGTGAACACGTTGGCCTTCGGCATGACCCTGGCCGTCGTCGCGCTCTCGCTCGTGCTGCTCACCGGCTACGGCGGCGAGATCAACCTGGCGGCCATGTCGTTCGGTGCGATCGGCTCGATCGTCATCTTCCACCTCGGCGTCAACGGCACGGGTCCGGCCGGCCGCACCACGCTCTGGGGCTACCTCCTCGCGGCAGTGGTCTGCGCGCTCGTCGGCGCGCTGGTGGCCTTGCCGGCGTTGCGGTTGCGCGGCCTCTATCTCGCTCTGGCGACGATGGCGTTCGGCGTGTTCGTGTCGCGCTTCGTGCTGGCCGAGATCGGCGACCGAGTCGTGCCGCTCGTCCACTGGCGCTTCTCGATCTTCCCGAGCGGCAACCTCGTGATTCCCCGCCCGAAGATCGGGCCGCTCGACCTCAAGCCCGCCGACTCGTTCCTCGTGGCGGTGACGATCCTGTTCGCGTTGCTGGGCGTGGGTTTGGTCGCGCTGCGGCACAGCAGCTACGGCCGCCGTCTCAACGCGTTGAAGGACAGCCCGGCTGCGTGCGCCACGCTCGGCATGAACGTGGTGCGCCTCAAGCTCTCGGTGTTCATGCTCTCGGCTGCCATCGCGGGACTGGGCGGTGCGCTGATGTCGGCCCAGCTGGGCTCGGTCGACCTGAACCGCTTCGACATCTTCCTGAGCCTCTCGCTGTTGATGCTCACGGTCGTCGGAGGGATCGGCTACGTCACCGGCGGACTGTTCGGCGGCCTCGCCACTGGGGTCGCCTTCCTGGCCATCGCCAACACCTTCGACAAGCTCGGCGCCGACCACCACGACCTGAGCGGGTTGCTCGACTTCTTCGCCCGCTCCACGACCGTGATCCCGGCCCTGATCGGCGTGAGCATGGGGAGGAGCCCGAGCGGGGCGGTGAGCGACATCATCGACAACCTGGCGCCGCTGAAGCGGGCCAGGCCGGTGCTGGCCGCGGGTATCGCGCTCGAGGCGCTCTTCTACGGGCTGGCCGCCACCGACACCATCAGCAACTGGTGGTTCCTCGCGCTGACGCTGCTCGTGGTGCTGGCCCTTCCCGCCGCCTCCAGAGTGCTGGTACCCCAGGCCCACGTCGCGGCCGGTGTGCTCGAGGCGAAGCGGGCTGAGGTGCCGCTCGAGCTCGTCGGCGTCGACCGGCCGTTCACCGATCGCGACCTCGTCGAGATGGAGAAGGGGCTGGCGCTGGAGGAACGAGGGGAGCCCACACGTGGCCGGGCTTGAGACCCTCGATGTGACCATGCGCTTCGGCGGCCACACCGCGCTCGAGGCGGTCTCCATCGCCGTGCGGCCCGGCCACATCACCGGCCTGATCGGGCCGAACGGCGCGGGCAAGACGACCTTGTTCAACGTCATCACCGGGCTGCTCTCGCCCACTGAGGGCAGGGTCCGCTTCGACGACCGTGACATCACGACCGACGCTCCCCACAAGCGGGCGAAGCGCGGCCTGGCGCGCACCTTCCAGCGCCTGGAGCTGTTCACCTCGCTCTCGGTGCGCGACAACGTGCGCGTTGCGGGTGAGATCCGCAACAGCTGGACCTTGGGTCAGAACGTGGACTGTCGCGCCGAGGCGGCGCGGGTCATCGAGCTGGTCGGGCTGGCGGACGTGGCCGACAGGGAGGTGTCAGAGATCCCGACGGGTCAGGCCCGCGTGGTCGAGCTGGCGCGGGCGCTCATGATCAGACCGTCCGTGCTGCTGCTCGACGAGCCCGCGTCCGGGCAGACCGAAGAGGAGACGGCGACGTTCGGGCGGCTGTTGCAGCACCTCGCACGCGAGGACGGCCTGGGCGTGTGTCTCGTCGAGCACGACATGTCGCTCGTGATGGACGTCTGCGAGACCATCCACGTGCTCGAGTTCGGTCGGGTGATCGCGAGCGGCCCAGCGGACGTGGTCCGCAACGACCCCGCGGTCATCGACGCCTACCTCGGCGCGCCGGAGAGCGTGGGATGAGCGTCCCGACGAGTGACCGCGATGACACGGTGGTCGCGAGCGACAAGGTGGCCGCGCCGGACGCGCCGCTGCTCGAGCTGGTCGGGGTGCGGGCCGGGTACGGCGCCATCGAGGTGCTCCACGGGGTCGACCTGGCCGTCCCCGCGGGGACGGTGATGGCGCTCCTCGGACCCAACGGGGCCGGGAAGTCCACCGCGCTCAAGGTGTGCGGGGCCCAGCTCGAGCCCACGGCCGGTGAGGTGCGGCTCGCGGGCCGGGTGATCAACGGGGCGTCGCCCGACGCGCTGGCCCGCCTGGGCGTCTGCACCATCCCCGAGGGCCGGGGTGTCTTCCCGAACCTCACCGTGCGGGAGAACCTCTGGCTGGCGACCCAGGTCGGCGTGAGCCTCGAGCACGTCGAGGAGGTCGCGTACGGGCGCTTCGCCCGGCTCGGCGAGCGGCGCAAGCAGCTCGCGGGCACGCTGTCGGGCGGCGAGCAGCAGATGCTGGCGATGGCGCGCGCCCTGGCCACCGACCCGGCCCTGCTGCTGCTCGACGAGCTGTCGATGGGCCTCGCCCCGATCGTGGTCTCGGAGCTGTACAAGATCGTGGCCCAGGTGTCGCAGGAGGGAGTGTCGATCATGGTCGTCGAGCAGTTCGCCCGCACCGTGCTCGGCATCGCCGACCGCGCGGCCATCCTGGTCCAGGGCACCATCTCCCGGGTGGGCACGCCCGCGGAGCTCGAAGAGGAATTGTCCGCCGCATACCTAGGCGAGTGAGGGAATGACGACGACCAGCGATCGCATGGATCAGTTCAAGTCCGACGTCTCCGACATGAAGCTGAAGACGGGCACCGCCAGCCGCGACACTGTGCTGCAGGTGTCCGGGGCCCTGCTCATGGTCGGCGCGGTGGCTGTCGCGCTGATCACCTATTCGGCTTCGCTCAACCAGAGCGACACGCGCGACGTGCTGTCGAGCGGCATCCTGGCCGTGGCCATGCTGGGCGTGGCGGTCCTCGGTGCTGCGATCTTCCTGCGCTACTCGATGGCCAAGTTCCTGCGGCTCTGGCTCCTGAGGCAGCTGTACGAGGGCCAGGCGAACGCGGGTCGGGTCGTCGACGCGATCACGCGGGGCGACTGAGCCCGTCGCGTGGCTGGGCCCGACCGACCTCCGAGAGGGGTGGGGCAACGCCGGAGCGCGGCCCGGGTTCGCTATGATTCGGTGATCGTCGGCGTCGGCGATCGACGATTTCTTGCCGCGGGTCGCGCTCTGACCTT
>VAWU01000039.1:17202-17634 GCA_005888325.1 Actinomycetota bacterium | reverse complement strand
GTGCCCCGGCTGCAGGCGCAGACCTATCGTTTGACAAGCCCTCGCCCGAGGGGTGGCCCCATCCCCTGGGCGGGGGCCTTTCCGCCTCCAGGCCTTAGTGCTCCCGGTCGGTGCCGTAGGTCACGAAGTCTTCGGCGTAGTGCGGATGGCCGTTGGGGCACCGCGCGTGCGCACGAGGCGTCCGGCCGGCGCCGTTGGCCGAACCGAGATCGAAGCGCACCGCCTCGTAGCAACCGGGAAACAGACACGGCACCGCGGGACTGAGACCTTGGACGCTCGACACTTTCCACCCCCCTGGGCGCAATCCCGCCAAGCCGACACTACGCCTCGCGCGAGCCGCTGTCTCCCCGAGTTTCACGGCATCTCCTGCCCTTCCAGGGGGGCTGGTGACCTAGCCTCAACGCCGATGGCGTTGATCGACTGTCCGACCTG
>VAWU01000039.1:0-17155 GCA_005888325.1 Actinomycetota bacterium | reverse complement strand
CCTCTCCCACTCGCACACCCGCAGGCAAATCGTCATCGTCGCGGCGGTATTCATCGCGGCGGTGGCCTTCTTGCTGTTCTTCTACCTCATGGGCTGACGTGGCGATCTACGGCGAGGGACTCGGCCGAACCGAGGCGCGTACGGCCAGCGATGCGCTCGAGCTCTTCGGCCGGCGCCCGAGGTGGATGCGCGACGGCCTGTGCCGCGAGCACCCGGAGGTGTCGTTCTTCCCTGCGCTCGGCGAGTCGAGTGAGCCGGCCAAGGCCGTGTGCGCGCGGTGCCTCGTTCGGGACGTATGCCTCGCGTTCGCGCTCGAGCACGACGAGCGGCACGGGGTGTGGGGCGGTCTGTCCACGCGGGAGCGGACGGCGCTGAGGCGGCTGCGTCGGGCGAGCTAACCGGGAACGCGACGCCGCCCCCGGTGACGAGGGAAAGGACGCGATCCAACACCCAGCCCTCGGGGGCGACAGTCGTCAGATACCTGCGTGTCGCTACCGGTGCTCGGCCTCGTCCACCAGCGCGCGCAGCCCGGCGTGTAGCCGCTCGAGGCGGGCCTGGAGGTCGACCACCTCGGTAATGAGTCGCATTGCCTCCTCGCGCGAGAGTGAAGCAGTCGCGCCGGGGTTGAGCATGGCGAGGCTGCGCCGCAGGTTCTCGAGCTCGTGAGGTACCACGCCGGCAGCCTAGCGAACAGACGTTCGGTTAGGGGGAACCTCATGCGTTCAGATTCAAGTAACTCGTGGGGATCGAACTCGTCCACGAGCAGCAAGGCCCGTTCATCGGGGCCACGCGTCGCCGCCAGCTCCTGATCGAGCCAACCGGCGGCCGCGGTCATCGTCTTTGGGCCGGGGAAGTCCGCCTCGTCGCGGAACCAGGTGCGGCTGAGGTCGTATCCCCGCCGAAACGGCGCGGCCTGGGCGGGCAGGGCCGGCGCCCCGATCCACGACGGGTCGGGGCGGGTGCGCCACGGATCGTCCTCGTGGCCGCGCACGTAGTCCCACGCCGCGAAGTCGTTGTGGTAGTTCTCCCCGCCGGCCTCGAACAGGTGGGGATGGTCGGTGACGAGCATGGTGGAGATGCCCGCGTCGCTTCGCAGCAGGTGGGTGACCGCGTCCTCCCACACCTCGATCGAGCCCCATGGCTTCCACGGGAAGTCGAGCGCGCCCACGAGCAGGTCGTGGCGGGCCGGGATGCACGGGAGCGAGCCGGCCTGGTGATTGGTGAAGCGCACCGAGCGGCTCGCCAACCGGTCGAGGTTGGGTGTGTCGAGCTCGGTGCCGCCGTAGCAACCGACGAGGTGGCGGTTGAGGCTGTCGAGCAGCACGACGACCACGTCACGGGGCATCGTCATCCGCGTGACGCTAATGCTGTCCGTCGCGGGGCCTCTAGCGTTGCGTCCACCAAGACCAAGGGAGTCCGGAAATGGCCGTACTGATCACAGTGTTCGTGGTCCTCGTCGTGCTGGCCCTGATCGCCCTCATGCTGTCGCTCCGCATCGTGAAGCAGTACGAGGAGGGGGTGCTGTTCAGGCTGGGACGGGTCGTGGGGGTCAGGAAGCCCGGCCTGACGTTCATCGTGCCGGTGGTCGACGTGCTGCGCCGGGTGTCGCTGCGCATCGTCACGATGCCGATTCAGTCCCAGGGCATCATCACGCGGGACAACGTGAGCGTCGACGTCTCCGCCGTTGCCTACTACCGGGTGGTCGACGCGACGAAGTCGGTGGTCGCGATCGAGAACGTGGCCACCGCCATCAACCAGATCGCGCAGACCACACTGCGCAAGGTGGTCGGCCAGCACACGCTGGACGAGACGCTTGCGGAGACCGACCGCATCAATGTCAGCATCCGCGAGATCCTCGACGTGGCGACCGAGGAGTGGGGCGTGGTGGTCACCCTGGTCGAGCTGAAGGACATCCAACTCCCCGACAGCATGAAACGGGCGATGGCCCGCCAGGCCGAAGCGGAGCGCGAGAAGCGGGCGAAGATCATCGCGGCGGAAGGCGAGTCGTTGGCCGCCGCCGCGCTCGGCGAGGCGTCCGACACGATGATGGCCCACCCGCTCGCGTTGCAGCTCCGCAACCTGCAGAGCCTGGTCGAGATCGGCGTCGACAAGAACACGACGGTGGTCTTCCCCGCGCCGCTCATGAGCACCATCCAGGAGCTGGGCGCATTTCTGGCCAAGGAGGCCGCCGCGGCGACGTTGCTGCCCGCGTCGTCCGTTCGCGAGACTCCCGGCGCACCGTAGGGATAGCTGAGCTTCAGATCGCGGATCGGCCGCCAGAGTGCCGGGGCGTGCGTGGCCGCTTAGGCTGGCCCCGGATGAGCTCCCGGAAACGGCTTCCGATCGCGTTCGCCGTCGTGGCGCTGACCCTTGTCGCGGTGGCGGGGGGGTCGCAGCTGGGAGAGCTGACAAGCCGCACCGGACCCGGGCAACACCTGCTCGACCCGGGCTACGTGGCGGTCGGGCTGCAGCCGATCGGGCTGGAGGCATCCCCCAACTCGCGACGCGCGGGCTCGCTCCATCGGCCCCCTCCACGCGGCGGCGCCATGCCTCTCGTCGCCCTGGTCGTGGTGTGTGCGCTCTTGCACCGGTGGAGTCTGCTCCGATTCGAACGGCGGACGTTGCGAGCCTGCCCGAGCTCGGCGTGGTCGCTCGCGCCCAGGGGACCCCCGCTCTCCTGATCGTCGTGGGTCGCGCTCAGGCGCGTGCCTCGTTCGACTGACCAGGTCATCTTCGGCCCTCGCGGCCTTCAGCGGGAGGTTCCTTCGTGCATCAACGTCGTCGGCGCGCGGTCGCCGTCAGCCGTGGCGCACCGCGGCATCAGGCAGTGGCGGCCACGCCTCGAGCCACGAGTCGTCCATCACCGAGCGATGAGCTCGTTCCGTGAGCCCGAGCACCACTGACCGCACGGCTCCCAGGCGCGATCTTCCGAGAGTCGGCCCGCTCCGGTGGTTGTGGCTCGTCGCCGCGCTGGCCACGCTCACCTGCCTCATCGGCGCGACCCGACTCCTCGCAGGCCCGACCTTCGTCAACCGGATCACGGTGGTGAACCCGACGCCGTATGCGTTCGACGTGGAGATCACGGGAGCGGATCGGCACGGGTGGTTGCAACTCGGTGAGGTCGACCAACGGGCCACCACGGTGTTCGAGGCAGTGCTCGACCAGGGCTCCGCCTGGATCGTGCGGTTGGCGGATGGCGAGGGTGGCGAGGTCCGCTACACGCGCGACGAGCTCGTACGCGCCGGCTGGCGCGTGCAGATCCCGACCGCGGTCGAGTCCCGGCTGCGTCCCACCTGGGGGCGATCAGAGCTCCTCGCCCGCTGAGTCGAGGGGCGCGCCCTCGTGTACACCTTTCTCAAACGCACGTTCGTCGGGCGCCCGATCGCGACCCTCGACCAGGAACGGCACCGCCTCCCCAAGCTCATCGCGCTGCCGGTGTTCGCGTCGGACGCGCTGTCCTCGACGGCGTACGCCACCGAAGAGATCCTGTTCGTCACCGCGGTCGGGGGCTCGAGCCTCGCACTCGGGCTCTCCCGGCTGGTACCCATCTCGATCGTCGTTGCGATTCTCGTCGCGCTCGTGGTCACGTCGTATCGCCAGACGATCTTCGCCTATCCGGGCGGCGGCGGGTCCTATCTGGTCAGTCGCGACAACCTGGGCCGCTACCCGTCGCTGGTGGCAGGCGCGTCGTTGCTCGTCGACTACATCCTCACCGTGGCGGTGTCGATCTCGGCCGGCGTGGCGGCCATCGTCTCCCTGCCCGCGTTCCACGGGCTGGAGAACTCACGCGTGCTGCTGGGGCTCGGCCTCATCGCATTGATCACGCTGGCCAACCTGCGCGGGTTGAAGGAGTCGGGCACGGTCTTCGCGGTGCCCACCTATCTCTACATCGCGACCATCGGCTCGCTGGTGCTCTACGGCCTCTACCGCACGTACTTCGGCGACATCGAGCCGGTGCCCTTCAACCCGAAGAAGTTCGAGGGGATCAATCAGGTCGGCGGATCGCTCGGCCTCTTCATCCTCCTGCGCGGGTTCTCGTCGGGCGCGGTCGCGCTCACTGGTATCGAGGCGATCGCCGACGGCGTCCCCGCCTTTCGCAAGCCCGAGGCCAAGAACGCGGCGGCGACCATCCTGATGATGGGCGCTCTCCTCGGCAGTCTGTTCTTCGGGATCTCGATCCTCGCCCACCATCTCCATCCGTATCCGAGCCGCCAGGAGACGGTGATCTCACAGATGGGACGGGCCGTCTTCGGCGACGGTCCCGTCTACGTGGTCCTGCAGATCGCCACGGCCGCCATCCTGACGCTCGCGGCCAACACGGCCTACGCCGACTTCCCTCGCCTCTCCTCGATCATCGCCCGCGACGGCTTCCTCCCTCGTCAGTTCGCCAATCGAGGCGATCGGCTCGTGTTCTCCAACGGCGTCGTGTTCCTCGCCGTCGCCGCGGGCGCACTGCTCGTCGCCTTCGGCGGGATCACGAACGCCCTCATCCCGCTGTATGCGGTGGGGGTCTTCACCTCGTTCACGCTCAGCCAGCTCGCGATGGTCGTGCGCCATCGCAGTCTCAAGCACAGGGGCTGGCGGCGGGGCATGGTGATCAGCGCCGTCGGGTCGGGGGCCACGTTCGTCGTCCTGCTGATCGTGGCCGTCACGAAGTTCACCGTCGGCGCATGGCTGCCCATCGTGGTGGTGCCCGCGATCATCATGTTGTTCGTCGCGATCAGGCGCCATTACGACGGTGTCGGGGCCATGCTCGACCTCTCGCCCGAGCAGACGCGGCCCGCGGCCGTCAACCACACCGTGGTCGTGCTCGTCGGGCGCATCCACGGCGGAGTGTTGAAGGCGCTCGACTACGCGCGTTCGATTCGACCGCAGCACCTCGTGGCTGTCTACGTCTGCTTCGAGGACGAGGACCGGGTGGCGATCGAGGATCAGTGGAAGGCCTTCGGCATCACGGTGCCCCTCGAGATCATCTACTCGCCCTACCGTGAGCTGGTGGGGCCGGTCGAGCATTACATCGACGAGCTCGACGACCGGTGGGACAACGACACGGTCACGGTCGTCATTCCCGAGTTCGTGGTCAACAAGTGGTATGAGCACCTGCTGCACAACCAGAGCGCGCTGTTCCTGAAGGGAAAGCTGCTCTTCCGTGAGAACACCGTCGTGATCTCGGTCCCGTATCACGTCCGGCCCGTCGACGGGCAAACCCGCCCCTAGCTTGGCGAGCCGGGACGACGCCCCAGGATCGTCACCAGACCCTCGGGAAGCTCCTCCTCGCCGAACGACCGCGAGACGTGCGCCTCGAGGCCGTGCTCCGCGAGCAGCATAGGCACACGACTCGTGTCGACGAGCAGGTTCTCGTGACGCTCCTCGTCACGGCGCCACGTCCCGTCCGCCACGCGAACGAAGGTGACCATGTCTCGCACGAACAAGTTCGGCCGCGGGACGCTGAACTGCGAGATGATCGCCCAGGTGTCGCCCGCGCGCCCTTGGTTCGGTGCGTCCCGAAAGACCTCCCCCCAGCGAAGGTCGCACAGATCGATCGCGAAGACGCCGCCGGGTCGCAGTGCAACCGCGACCGCCACGAGCGCTCGATCGATCGACGCTTCGTCCGGCAGGTAGCTGAGCACGTGTCCGACCGAGACGATGGCGTCGCACTCGGAGATCGGGTCGTCCGGCAGTACCAGTTGGCGAACGTCCTCCGTACCCCGGGCGACGTCTCGAGCGAGCTCGAGCATCGCCGGCGAGGCGTCCGTGGCGATCACCCGGTGACCCGCGTCGAGGAGGTGGCGCGTGAGCAGACCGCTGCCGCACCCGAGCTCGACCACGAGGCCGCCCGTCGCGCGCACAGGTTCCAGCAGCTCGAGGATCCCGCGGGCGCAGCGGTCGGCATGGAAGCCGTAGCCGAGGTGGTGCACCAGCGCCAGATCCCGGCGGTAGTACGGGTCAGAGGTCGACACGGCACCCATCATCGCCTGACGCCTGGGCCCCGTCGGCCATGGTGTCGGGATCGGTGGCAAGGTGGCCTCATGCCGAGATGGGTGGACTTCGCGGCCGACCAGCCTGAGCTCGCGCAACGCGTGCAGCGGTTGTTCCAGCGTCAGAAGCACATGACGATGGCTACCCTGCGCCGCGACGGCTCGCCCAGGATCAGCGGGACCGAGGTCGAGTTCCATGCCGAGGACCTCGTGCTGGGCATGATGGCCGGAGCCCGCAAGGTCGTCGACCTCTCGAGAGACGACCGGCTCGCCCTGCACAGCCCCTCCGTCGATCCCGCGGAGGACGGGAGCTCGTGGGCGGGCGAGGCGAAGATCGCGGGACGAGCCGTCGAGATCATCGACAACGATCGTACGGACGGATCGCACCGGTACCGGGTCGACATCACCGAGGTCGTCCTTACGACGCTCGGCACCCCGGGCGATCACCTCGTGATCGAGTCGTGGCATCCCGACCGTGGGCTCGAGAGGCTGCAGCGGTACTAAGGCACGAGTCGGGCCCGGCCGTCACCGGCCTGCGGCCTTACCCTGGAGTCGTGCCGTCCCCTCCCGACGACGACGTCACCGCCCTGGCTCGCCGCATCGCCGAGCTCGGCGTGGGGGAGCGCGCGAGGATCGTCCAGGCATCGTGGTGGAGCGAACGGATGCTCGAGTGGGCGATGTCGCATCCGTCCTTCAAGACGCAGCTCTTCCGCTTCGTCGACGTCTTCCCTGCCACGACGAGCGATGCCGACGTCCTGCGCCATCTCGACGAGTACTTCGAGACCGGCGAGGTCCCCAGGATGCTCGACCTGGGCCTGGGGTTGGCCGAGCACGTGCCCTTCGGCAAGGCCGCCGCCGCGTCGGTGGCCCGTCACAACATCGCCCGCATGGCGGAGCAGTTCATCGTGGGCACCGACGCTTCGTCCGCGGTCGAGGGCCTGCAGCGGCTCTGGCGTGCCGGGAGCGCGTTCACGGTCGATCTGCTCGGCGAGAAGACGGTCACCGTCAGCGAGGCCGACCGCTACGCCGCGCGCGTCGATGCGTTGCTCGCGGTCCTGCTCGAGGCGACACCGCGCTGGGCGCCCGACGATCATCTCGAGCGCGACGACCTCGGGCCGCTGCCTCGGGTCAACGTGAGTGTCAAACCCACGGCGCTGGCGCCCTCGTTCTCTCCGCTCACGCGTGACGACGGGTTGACCCAGGCCAAGGAACGCCTTCGCCCGATCCTGCGGCGCGCGCGCGAGAGCGGGGTAGCCGGCCCGCAGAGCGCGTTCGTCTATCTCGACATGGAGCACTACGACGTCAAGGGCCTGAGCCTGCAGCTCTTCCGGGAGCTGCTCGACGAGCCCGAGTTCGCGGGTATGGAGGCCGGCGTCGTCCTGCAGACCTACCTGAAGGATTCGTACCGCGATCTCGCCGACCTGATCGAGTGGTCGCGCGGGCGTCGCTGTCCGATCACCGTGCGGCTGGTGAAGGGCGCGTATTGGGACACCGAGACGGTGATGAGCCGGGCCGAGGGTTGGCCCGTCCCGGTCTACGAGCACAAGGCCGAGACCGACGCCAACTTCGAGCGGTGTGTACGCCTCCTCCACGACCATCACGACGCGGTGCGCGCCGCCTTCGGAAGCCACAACCTGCGCTCGATCGCGTACGCCGTCACCGAGGCACGCCGGAGGGGGATCCCCGACACCGGCTACGAGATCCAGATGCTGTACGGCATGGCCGAGCCCATCCATTCGGCGATCCGGCGGATCGGCCTGCGCCTCCGGGTCTACGCACCGGTCGGTGAGCTGGTGCCGGGAATGGCCTATCTGGTGAGGCGACTGCTCGAGAACACGTCGAACGAGAGCTTCGTGCGCCGGCGCTTCGTCGAGGGACGCGATCTCGACGAGCTGCTCGCGCCGCCCTCGGTCGCATCGCTGCCCGAGCTCGGCGACGCGACGACGCGGTCACCGACCGACGAGCGCGACCCCGCACCCTTCGAGCCCGAGCCACCGGCCGAATGGCGTCGCACGCGTGTGCGGTCGGCCTTCGCGTCCGCGGTCGCGAGCGCCGGCGACGCGTTCGGACGCGAGGTGCCGGCGATGATCGACGGACGGCCGGTGACGACGGCGTCGTCCATCACGTCGGTCGACCCCGCCGCACCCTCGGTGCAGGTGGCGCGGTCGGCGTCGTGCGGGGCGCACGAGGCCGACGAGGCGATCGCGGTGGCGCAGCGGTCGTGGGCGAGCTGGAGCCGTACCCCCGCCCAGGCGCGTGTCGGCGTGCTCTTCCGCGCGGCCCAGTGGATGCGCGCCCGCCGGCACGACCTGGCCGCGCTCGAGGTGTTCGAAGCGGGCAAGCCGTGGAAGGAGGCCGATGCCGATGTCTGTGAGGCCATCGACTTCTGCGCGTACTACGGACGAGAGGCGGTCCGCCTGTCCGAGGGCGGAGTCGTGCAGTCGCCGCCGGGCGAGGCGAACTCGCTGCACTATCGGCCGCGCGGCGTCGGGGTCGTCATCGCGCCCTGGAACTTCCCGCTCGCGATCCCGACGGGAATGGTCACCGCCGCGCTGGTGACGGGCAACACGGTCTGCTTCAAGCCCGCCGAGCAGACCCCGCTTGTGGGCCACGCGCTCTACGAGGCGCTGATGGCCGGAGGGCTACCGCCGGGATGTCTTGCGCTGCTTCCGGGTGTCGGCGAGGAGGTGGGAGCGCATCTGGTCGAGCACCCCGACGTGGCGTTCGTGACGTTCACCGGGTCGCTCGCGGTCGGGCTCGACATCGTCGAGCGGGCCGCGGTCCACCGACCGGGTCAGCGTCACGTGAAGCGAGTGGTCGCAGAGATGGGCGGCAAGAACGCGCTGGTCGTCGACGCCGACGCGGACCTCGACCAGGCTGTGCCCGCGGCGGTGTATTCCGCGTTCGGGTACTCCGGACAGAAGTGTTCGGCGTGCGCGCGACTGATCGTGGTCGACGCGGTGCACGACGAGCTCGTCGACCGGCTGATCGGAGCCACCCGCGTGCTGCGCATCGGTCATCCCCGGCACATGGGAACGCAGGTGGGCCCGCTCATCGACGCCGACGCGCACAAGCGGGTGTCGGCGTACGTCGAGGCGGCACCGTCCGAGGGGACGGTTGTGCTTGCACGCGACGACGTGCCCGACGAGGGATTCTTCGTGGGACCCACGATCGTGACCGACGTGCAGGCGCAGTCGCGCCTGGCCAGGGAGGAGATCTTCGGACCGGTGCTCGTGGTGATGCGCGCCGAGAGCTTCGAAGCCGCGGTCGCGTTGGCCAACGACACCGACTACGCGCTGACGGCCGGTGTGTTCTCGCGCTCGCCCGCCAACATCCGCTTCGCGTCCGCGGAGCTGCGAGGCGGCAACGTCTACGTCAACCGCACGACGGTCGGTGCGGTCGTGGGTCGACAGCCCTTCGGCGGCTACGGCCTTTCGGGAGTGGGTTCCAAGGCGGGCGGGGCCGACTACCTCATGCAGTTCGTCGAACCACGCGTCGTCACCGAGAACACGCTTCGTCAGGGTTTCGCGCCGCCGGACGAGTAGCGCGCGCAGGTTTGGCGCCGTGCCATCGAAGCTCACAGGGGCCGTCCCATTGGAGCGACGGCCATCGGTACCTGCGGGCCGGGCGGCGCCGGGTCGGCGCGGGTCGCAACATCCTCATGTCTCTACGCGTCGGCACGTGCCGGACGCCTCTGAAGGTCAGTTCTGCGACGCCTGACGCTTCGCTCGGGAGCGAACGACGAAGTAGAGCGCGGTGGTCACGACCGTGCCGATGAGGATGAGGAGCGGGCTCCCGATGACGATGCCGACGGTGTAGAGGACAACCGCGACGACGGCCATGCCCAGCAGCAGCCACGCCGGGCCCTTCTTGAACGCGAGCTCGTTCACGGTCGTACAGCAGGGTAGACGGCAGGCATCGCTTGACCAACGGCGTTGGGAAGTTGGCCCCGGCGGGCCAGGCCTCGGCAGAAGGGTTTGCCGGCGGGGAGGTTGGTGAGCGACCCACTGAAACGAGCCTCGACGGGATCCTCGGGCCTTGCTCGCCCCAGCGTCAGCGGCTCGTCCCCCGCCACCACGTAGAACGGCTCGAGCACGTCGTGGCCGTCGACGACGATCCGTGCCTGGTGCGCGCGGGGGTCGAGGAGCAGCTCGACGAGATGTGCGCGGTGGAGGTCGACGCGGACGGTCGGCCCTCGATACCACCTCAGGGTCGCGCGTACCGATCCGTAGGCGAACCGCACGCGGTCGCCGCCGCGATACTCGACGGCCAGGATGCTCCGCACGTTGGGTGGACCGCTCGTGGCCAAGGGCTCGACGGTCCCGGCTCGGCGCTTCGGGAACCGCACTCGCAGGCGGTAGTAGCCGGTGCGGTTGGTGCGTTCGACCGCGTACCACCGTGCGCCGTCGGACCAGTAGGTGCCGTCGCAGTTCCCGACGACGCGGATGGTGCCTTCGCTCGCGGGGCTCCCGAGCTCGCCGCGAGTGATACCGCCCGTGCTGCCGCCGAACCAGCGCCCGTCGACCTCTCGTTGCAGGCGCACGAACGGGCCGACGAGGCGGTCGTTGCCGCTGAACGCACGCTGCGCCCAGACCCCGAGCGCGACGTTGATGCAGACCGAGGCGATGACCAGCGCTCCGAGCACGGCGGCACCCGCCTGACGAGTTCGGCGCGAGCGGTCGCCCATCCACATGACGAGGACGGGAAGTCCCACCACCGCCGCGAGCGCCAAGAAGGGAAAGACATCGCCGAGGTAGCGATGGGCGACATACGCGATCGTGAGCATCAGGAAGCCGCCCGTCGCGGCGCCGAGCATGGGGCCTCGGAAGACGGCAAGGCGTCGTCCGCGTCGCGGCCGGACGACCGTCACGATGCCGACCGCGGCGAGCAGCGCCACCGCGGGCATGCTCGCGGGAACGCTGGACGCCCGGTCGAGCGTGTCGAAGCGCGCGTCGCCGATGACCCTGGCCCGATGCGACGGAAAGGAGATCCACGGCAACAGCCGGTGGACGTCGAGGGCGTCGGGTCGGGCGTACTGCAGGAGCGTCGTTGGCACGAAGGCGAGGCGGAAGAGCTTGCCGCCGTTGGCGCGCAGCACCTCGCGACGGTGCGGGTCGACCGTGACCTGGAACTGCTTGTCGGTCGGTATGGACAACAGCGTGCCGAACTTGGCGTAGTTCACGTAGGAGTAGAGGATGATGGGCACGAGCGCGGCCGCGCCCAGGGCGGCCACCCCGGGGAGACCTGCACGATCCCGCGCTCGGAGGGCCCCTCCCGCGCTCATCACCGCGACGAGCATCAGTGCGACCACGGGACCGAGCCCGATCGAACCGCGCGTCAGGAACGCGCCCGCGACGAGGAGGGTCACGAGCACCAGTCGCCGCCGAGTCGGAGCGAGCACGTACGCGATGAGCTGGTCGTAGGCCGCCAGCGCCAGCGCGATCCCCCACATGATCGCCTCGTCGTAGACGTAGGGTCGGTTGGCGAGGAACAGGAGCACCGAGCCTCCGCCGAGGACGCCCGCGAGCGCGCCCGTCGCCCAGGCCTCGCCGCGACCCACCGGCCGGTCGCCGACTGTCAGCCAGCGCGCCCGCCAGGCGAGCGTCCGCAGCGCGGCGAGCGCCACGACGAAGGCGATCAGCATCGACAGTTGGGTGAGGCGGCCGTCGAAGCGGTCGGTGGCGGCGACGATCGGTAGACGAAGCAGGGCAGGAAACGGGCCGAAGTACATGAACGCCTTGCCGTGGATCACGAAGGCCTCGATGTTGAGCACCTCGAGGGGCACGTCCCAATGAAGATGCAGCAGGCTTCGGGCCTGCACGTCGTAGAAGTTGGCCTGCGTCTCCGCGGTCATGAGCGACCACTTGCCCGCGGCGAGCAACCAGGTGAACAGCAGCGTCGCCAGGCCCCCGCCGACGAGCCACGCACGCGTGAAAGCCCGCGGCGGACGAGGCGTGCCGGGGCCGACCATGGGCGCCGAGGCTATACGGGCGTTCCGACGCCTCTACGGCAGGGGAGACGGGTCACGCGCGATTGGTGACCCGATGCGGATACTCAACACACTGAAGCCGAGAGCGAGGCAGGCCGGGCCTGAGGCTTGTCAACGCCCTCGCAGACCAGTGGGGAGCGAGCCCTTGCGAGACGGCGGGAAGTCCGCCTGCTTCAGAGTCGCATGCCGATTACTAGACGGCTCGTCCTCGCACAAACCAAACGGCGAAGACGATCAAGAGGATGAGCAGCAAAGTTCCGAGTCCGATGTACATGGTGCCTCCCTTCGGCGTGAGGCATCTACCCCACGAGGTCGAGGTTGAGTCATCGGCTCAGCGGGTACTCCTCGCTTTACCCCCCGATAAGGAGTCTCTGATGGGCGAAGGCACGTTCGACAACGCGAAGGGCAAGGTCAAGGAAGCCGCAGGTGACCTGACGGACAACAAGGACATGAAGCGTGAGGGCAAGACGGATCAGGCTGCGGGCAACGTCAAGGACAAGCTCGGCAACCTGAAGGAGACAGCGGAAGACGCTGTCGACAAGGTGAAGGACAAGCTGCACAAGGACTGACCCGCACACAGGTTCACCCACACAACAGCCGCCCAGTGTCGGGCGGCTGTTGTCGTTCCCCGATCAGGCGAGTGATCACTGGTCACGCTCCGGCGCTCCCTCGTGTGCCACGGCCGTTAGGTTCGACCCCACCTCAGAGGCCGTCTAGTGTTCGTCCCCACGGGCCGTTGGCGCAGTTGGTAGCGCACTTGCATGACGCGCAAGGGGTCGGGGGTTCGAGTCCCTCACGGCCCACTCCCGGAGGCGCTGGTCAGGGCGGGTACGCGATGACGAGTGACCTTCGCGGCATGACCCCAAGGCCCTGGATTTCAGCCTAACTTCAGCCATTCGGCGCGGATGCCGGCGGACGTTGACGGCCTCAATCGGTGTCGAAGAGCTGCTCCATCGGCCGCGCGCCGGCCGCGACCGCGGGCACGACTGCATGCCGGTAGACATCGCCGGTCATGCGCGTCGACGAGTGGCCGAGGACGTCCGCGATCTCCTCCAGACGCACACCGCAAGCCGACAGCAACGACGCCGCGCTGTGGCGGAGCTCGTGTGGATGCCAGTGTCCGAGACCCGCGCACATCGTCACGGTCGAGAGGTTCCGTCTGTTACTCGGGTCGATCAGCGTGCCGACGGTCGACGCGAACACAAGGTCGAGGTCCCGCCACTCGGGCCCGGCGGCGATGCGTTCCTGCACCTGTCGACGACGGTGGGCCCGAAGCGACTTCACAACGGGAGCGGGGAGCACGAGCGCTCGGCGGGAGCGCTTGGTCTTCGGCTCGCCGAGGCGCAGCTCGCCCCGCTCGCGCTTGAGGGAGCGGCTCACTTGGAGCCGTCGGCACTTCAGGTCGAGGTCCGACCACGTGAGACCGAGCACCTCGCCGGGGCGGAGCCCGAGCATCAGCATGGTTACGTAGGCGGCCTCCAGGCGGTCGCCCTTCGCCGCCGTGAGGAATGCGTGCGCTTGGTCGACGGTGAGCGACCTTCCATCGGGGCGTCGAGCCTCTTGGGCCCCGGACGAGCGCGGCGACGTTGCGCCCGAGCAGCCCCTCGAGTACAGCGTGAGCAAGAGCGGCGACCAGCACCGACCGCAGACGGCTGACGCTGTTCTTCGCCATCCCGGCATCCGCCTTCGCCCTCAGGAATTCCGCGACCTCCGCCGGCGTCAGCTTGAGGAGTCGCTTTCGGCCAAGTGCCGGGATGATGTGACCGCGCGCGGCCCAGGTGTAGTTGTCGATCGTGTTCACCGATCCCACGGAGCCAGGCAGGACGTTGGAGAGCCAGTGCTCGAGGAACTCACCGACCGTGATGCGGTTGTCCGGCGGGGGCAACCCAGCGTTGCAACGGGCCTGGAGCGCGTGCAGCTTCTCGACCACCTCGGCGCGGGTACGCGCCGACAGGTACTTCCGGATCCGCTTGCCGTCCTGGCATCCGAGGTCGACGACGCCGAGCCAGAGGCGGTCGCTTCTGCGCCGGTAGACCGCTCCCTCGCTTCGGCCCCGACGCTTGCTCACCACGGCGCACAGCCTAGGGGTGGGGTCGGACAGCGACCCCGGTCGAGTTTCGCGGCAGGCGAAGGCGCTCGACGTATGCCTCGACGACAGCGACCGGGATGCGACACGCGCGGCCGATGTGGACGACCTCGAGCTCGCCGGCGGTGATGAGCTCGTACGCGGTGCTGCGCCCCACACCGAGCGCGTGTGCGGCCTCCCGGACGGTCAGCAACACGCGCGGCCCCGACGCTGTGCCGCCTGAGTCGTCTCATCACGCGGCGCGTCTGCCGCGTCGCCGAGTCCCAGCTGGTCGGTTGTCATCGCTGCCTGTACCCGGCAGACGGGCCGCACCGTCGCCGTCGATCGCCGTGAGCTCGTCCTTGCGAGCGCTCTCCCTCACGACTCTGCGGTAAGCGCATGTGCCGCCGCCGATGCAACACGGGATCCCGATGTCTCATGCGGCAACGACGCTGATTGACGGGCTGAAGTCTCATCCCCGAGCTCCAACAGCAACCACCACGACCAGCACCCACCCCATCAACCCAAAGAACCCAACGAACCCAACGCCCACCTACAAACCCGAACTCGCCAATGCATCACCCCCACCAACGACCCCTCACCAACCGCCTCAATGACCTACACAGATATGCACAGGCGCATTAGCGCCCGTGCGGGAGCCCTGCAATCCGTCGCGCCGGACGTTGTCTGGAGCGCGTGGGCGTCGCGTCTTCGACGGCGGTGGCCAAGGGAGGAAGCGAACGAGTCCCACGTGAGCTGGACTTGGCCGCGGTCCGCCAGCGACGTCGATGGACCGCGAGACAGAGGACCAAGGGGTCGATGCGTCGACTCGCGCGCGAGATGTGGCCGTGGACGGGAGCCCGGGGTCGGGTTTGACAGAGAGGCTGTAAGCGCGTGTTTGACAACGACGCCAGTTGTGGCATCACACTTCCCCGCCGAAGCGAATCGATTCGGCGGCGGGTTCAGCTTCAAGTGCGCTGCGTTGACAACTGAGCGGCTGAGTTGGCCGGCGCATAGCGCAGTTCGGGCGCGATGCTCAGAGCCGCAAGTCATCATGGACGCGTGCCAGATGGTGGCCATCCGATCGACCGAGCGACCCAAGCGTGGGTGCGCGCCACTGGTCGCCGTGTTGTTCTCGCGGATCATCCATGGCTCGACGGTCCGGTCGGTGATCCGCTCGTCATCGCGGACGAATGGGTCGGCCGGGAGGCTCGCCGCATCGGTGGGACCGTCCGGGAGGGTGGCGGTCTATTGACGCGCCTCGCCGCGCTGGCCGGGGCGGCGTTCGACTCCACCCAGATCGCCCCAGAGGTTGTTGCGTGACGTGTGGTCACAGTGGTGCCCGGCGGCTTGGCCGTTCGGCTGGGCCCTCACCGCGGTGTTTGCCCGCCGCCTCCAGCAACTCGGCCTACCACTCCGTCCGCTCGAGGTAGCCCGCGGGATGGACAGTCGCGTGCTGGCGGTGTTCGACCGTGACGGTGTGCAGCTCGGCGCCGCGTGGTTGCGATCCCTCCGGGCCAACGGGCAGACGGTGTACAGCGGCTGGTACGGCACGACCCAGCTTCCCCTCACCCGCGGGCCGAGCATCCGGGTGATGTTCCCGCTACCGAATGGCAGCGTCGCCGTATTCCTGCGACCGACTGTCGACGACGGCGGCGCGCTCAGGCTCACCTCGCCGCTCGCGGACTTTGGTGACGACGGGGCGTACTTGATCGTCGCTCACCGTGACGGTCAGAGCGCGTGGGCCCGACGGGTTCCGGTCGCCGAAGAGTTCCGGGTGTACGTCGATGACGAGGGCGTGCTGCGAACTGACCACGCGCTCAACCTCTGGGCAATCCCGATCATTCGGCTCCACTACCGGCTTCAACCGACGCCCAGTCCGGTTGCCGACGGGTAGAAGGCGATGCGTTCCATCCACGGTGCGCGCCTAGCGGCAGTTCTGGCGCGCCGTACTGCGACGCGAACCATCACACGTAGAACTGCTCGATTCGCACAGGTCGCCGTTGGAGCGCACGGAATAGCGCCTCGCGGAGTTCATCGCGCTCTGACTCGTCATACCGGGGAGCGCCTGTCCACACAGCCCTTAGAAACTCCAGGTCCTCCCAGACCGGGCCCCAAGGCCGCGGATCATCCGAACGGCGCGGTATGAGGTGCCAGTGCAGGTGTCGCACGGAGTTGCCCAGAGCTTCGTAGTTGAGCTTCTGAGGCTGGAACGCCTCAACGACGGCGTGAGCCACCTCGGCCATCTCCGCGAGGTGGGCGTCGCGAGCGTCTACCTCCAACTCGTGGAGCTCAGCGACACAGTCCTTGGCGACGAAGAATGTGTAGCCGCGGAAGTAGCGAATCTCATGCACCTTCACGTAGCCGGTCGTAAGACGGGCGACTGCCCAAGGATCCTCGCCGCGATCAGCCGCTTGGTTCCGCTTGCACGCTGGGCAGTCGGTCACGCCGTAAGTCTCGCGCGGTAGCTACCGAACGCCCGAGCGGCAGTTCTGGCGTGAGTGCGGCAAGCTCCGGGGATGGATGAGTTGGCTCGGAACGCCGTGGCGCGGCTCGGTTCCCGCTCTCGATCGAGATTTCTAGGTCTTCTCGTGGGTGAGCTTGCAGTCGCCGGCCGTTGCTTCTATGTCGAGGCGGGCAACACGCCCGATACGGCGCTCGCAGGGCTTCGGTGCGTCAACGAGTGCCTCAATGTGTTGGGCAACCAGTTTCTCGCGAAGATCGGGTCGGGGGCGAGCTATCCCGACAACGCCTTCGTCCACTCGGTCCTGCAGAGTGCACAGGTGGATGGTTGCGAGCAGGTCGTCCGAGCCGCCATCCAACGAGCGTTGGAGCTGAACACCTAGCGGCATCCCTGAAGGAGCGGGGCCGCGTCAATGAGAGTTTGGCTCCGTTGGGCGTAACGGTGATCGCGAAACCCTGCGCGTGGGCGCGTGTCGCGGACGTTGGGAAGACCTCAATGTGTGTGGGCTTGGTGTCTCGCACCGTCGTCCTCACGAACTGAGGGTGGGCAGCTCGGCTGGCGAGGCATCCCTTCGCCGAGTGAACTCGAGCATGGTGCGTTGCGGCCACGACCGGACGGGCTCAAGCAGTTCGTCGGCCTCGCTGCTGATTGCAGGGGCC
>VAWU01000038.1 GCA_005888325.1 Actinomycetota bacterium | reverse complement strand
GCAGCCGTCTTGCTGGCCTCGGCGGCGTCTGCCGCGTCGAGCATCACGGTGTCTCCCTCGTCCGCGCCGCGAGGCAGCACCGTCACCATATCCGGGAACGTGCCGGTCAGCGGCACGGCGTCCTGTGCCTCCGGCGACCCGGCCCAGCTCACCTCGACCGCGGACCTGTTTCCGCCGGACGGGTTGGGGCCACAGGCGCCCCGCGACGCGATCGGCAACTTCAACATCACCTACACGATCCCTCCCACCGCGAGCTCAGGGGCTCACAGCATCGGCGTGCGTTGCGGCGGCGGTGCGGTCGGCGTCTCGGCCGCGCTCCAGGTGACCCAGACGCCGACGACGACGGGCGTGGCACCGACGACCACGTCGAGCACATCCACCTCGGTCGTCACGGTCGCCCCGACGACGACAGCGCCCCGAGCCACGACGACGACCCCGCGTGCCGCGCCCGCGCGCAAATCCAGCAGTCGCGCCGTGTGGATCGTGCTCGGTGCGCTCGCGCTGCTCCTCGCAGCGGGAGCGGCCGTGCTCTTCTTCCGGCGCAGAGGAGCTGGAGGCTCGGACTAGCGAGATTGGGCCTTGACACATCCTCGCCGCGTGAACACGATGCGCACACGCGCGGCGAATGCGGTGCGCAGCCGTCGCGACTCGGACGGCGTCCTTGACAGGAAGCTAGGGGGGAAGCCGTGAAGCGCTTCGTACGTTTGCTGTCCGTCCTGTCCGTCCCCGCACTGATCGCTCTGGCCGGTCCGGCCGGCGCGGGCGGCACCGGCGCCGCAGCCTCGCCGGTTCCGGTCCACATCAACACGTCGTTGCTCTCGCAGGGCGGCCGGATGTGGTTCGAGAAGCCGTCGCCGACCGCCACGAGTGGCCTCGCGGCCGCAGCGGGCTCGGTGGCCTTCGGCTCCAACGTCGACGCCAACGACCCGGCTCGCGACCTGGCGGCCGGCCAATCCGAGACGGCGATCGCAGCCGACGGCAATCGGGTTCTCGCGGCCTGGAACGATGCGACCGGGTTCTTGGTGCAGCCCAGCACGCTGCGCGCGGCATCGCTCACCGGCGTCGGGTTCTCCGCGGACGGCGGCAAGACGTTCACCGACTTGGTGGGCCTGCCCAACAACGAGGCCACTCGCCAGTGGTTCGGTGACCCGACGGTGGTGGCGCTGGGTGATGGCGTCCACTTCATCGTCGGGAGCCTCTTGCTGCCGCCCGGTCAAGCCTTCTGCTTCTCCCCCACCGAGAAGCTCATCTCGAAGCTGGCGGTGTCGGTGGCGACGGTGAGCCCCACCAACCAGGTGAGCTTCACCAACCCCATCGTCGCCGCCCGCGGGGCCAACCTCTGCGATTTCAGCAATCCGGACAGCGCGTTCCTCGACAAGGAGTTCCTGAGCTACGACGCCACCACCCGGACCCTGGTGATGTCCTACACCAGGTTCTTCAGCAGCTTCCCCCACTCGGGCACCGGGCAGATCGAGCTGGTACGTGCGCACGTGCCCGCCGACCCGGCCACGCTGTTGAAGACCGACTTCAGCCCGCCGGTAGTCGTGTGGCCCGAGGAGGGGGAGGTGGTGAACCAGGGCGCGTATCCGGCGGTCGCTCCCGGAGGCGTGGCATTCGTGGCATGGGAGCGCAACGTCGACACCAACCTGTTCTTCGGCAACCCCTATGTGTACCTCCACGTCGCCCGGGTGCAACCCACCGGGACTGCCCCCGACATCGGTGGCCCGAATCTCCCCCGCGTTCTCACCACGGGTCAGGCGAACTCCGATGGTTTGGGCGGCGTGCGCTCGCTCGACTCGGTCCCGATCGCTGGTTACAGCCGCGGCCTGGGCCAGGACTTCCCGCGCCTCGCCGTCGACGCGCCGCTCGGCAAGGTGGTGGCCGTCTGGAACGACGCCAGCCTCCATCCGTTGGGCGACATCTGGCTGCGCGCGCTGAACTACAACCTCGACATCTCACCCTCGACTCCCATCCGCAAGGTCAACGACGACAACTCCTTCGCCTTGCACTTCCTGCCGGCGGTGAGCGTCCGCGCGAGCGGCGCGGTCGCCATCTCGTGGTACGACCGGCGTCTCAACGGTGCCGACTCCACCCGCACGGATTACTTCGCCGACGTACGAGCGACGCCGGCGCAGAACGGTGCCGACGTTCGCGTCACCACCGGCGCGACCGACTGGGCAGGCACCTCGAGCCTGATCAACCCCAACTTCGGCGACTACACCGACAACGCCTCGAGCGGCGAGAAGACCTTCTTCATCTGGTCGGACGGTCGCATCGGGGTGCCGCAACCCTTCGTCGACTCGCGCTGAGGCAAACCGCCCGGGCGGAGCGAAGGCCGGTCTCGGCGCCTAGAGGTCGTCGAGCTTGGAATCGCCCTCGGGATCTGCCTGCGCGGCTCCGCCGCCGGCCTCGACGGTGTGGGCGGTGGGTGTCGTCGCGATCGCGCCCGATTCCACTTCGTGTGAACGCAGCTCGCTCAGCAGCCGCTCGATCTCCGCCGCGGTCTCGCCCGTCGCGCGACCCGTCTTCTCCGCATAGAAGACGGCGCCGAGGTCGCGCAACAACGCGTCCTCCTTCTTCTTGGACTGGACCTGGTCGAGCTTGGCCTGACCGGTCTTCACCCCTTCCTGCGCCTTCTGGGCGAGCTGCGTCGCCTGCTGCTTGGCCTTGTCGAGGAAGCCCATCGAATCTCCGTTCTCTCGTTGCCGATCAGTCGTTGCCGCTGCCGAGCAGACTCCTCCTTTGCGGGCTCCTAGAGACCGAGCGTGAGACGGATGACCCGGTCCTTGACCGCGGTGGGCGTGAGCGACTGGGCCAGTGCGAGCGCCTGGGCGTCGTAACCCACCAGGTAGCGGGCGCGCGGGAGCGGCGAGCCGAGCGCGCGCCCGATGACCCCCGCCACCTTCTTCGGTTGGCCCATGAGCGCCTGCGTCAGCTTCATCGTCCGCAGCGAGCGGCGATAGGCACCCTCGAACCGCGATCCCGCGTGACCTTCGACGTCGCGCGCGAAGTCCTCCCAGATGCCCGTCTTGAAGCCGCCCGGCTCGACGAGCACGACCTTGACGCCCGAAGACGCCACCTCCATCCGGAGCGCGTCGGACAGGGCCTCGAGCGCGTGCTTCGTCGCTTGGTACCAACCGGTGAGCGGCGTGGTCGTGCGGCCGTAGATGGACGAGACGTTGATGATGCGCCCCTCGCCGCGCTCGCGCATGGCGGGGAGCGCGAGGCGCGCGAGCCGCATCGGCGCGACGGTCATCGTCTCGAGCTGGCGACGCGCGTCGTCGTCGCCCACGTCCTCGATGGCGCCGGTGCCCGTGTAGCCCGCGTTGTTGACGAGGCCGAACAGGGAGAGCCCCGCCATGACCTCGCCGCACGCGTCGGCGTCGGTGACGTCGAGCAGCACGGTCTCGACCTCGACACCGGCGTCGGCGGCCGCCTTCGCCACCACCTCGGCCTTGTCGTCGGAGCGCACGGAGCCCACCGAGCGGTACCCCCGCCGAGCCACCTCGAGCACCGTGGCCAGCCCGATCCCCGAGTTGGCGCCCGTGGTCAGAACGGTGCGGTCCACGGCGTCAACCTACTTCCGGCGCTCAAGCCCTCAAAAGCCCGCGTCGATGCAGGTCACGTGGACACGCTGTCGTGGTGGGGCCCGGATCGGACGGCGGTCGCCGCCGCGACGTCGCCGGGGACCGGGGAGGTGCAGCTCAGCTGAGCCCCTCCCGTCCCGACAACATCCATTCGATGCACGGCATCTCCTCCCGCCGCGCGGCCAATGCCGTCTTGGCCGCGGGGGCGAGGCTCGCCGCGCTCAAGGACCAACTGACCGACCTCGCGGCCGCCGCGGGCGATGGCCCGCTCTCCCCGACGCAGGCCGCCCTCCAGCGCCGGCTGCAGTCCGAGGAGGGCGAGGCCCGCCGCCAGTACGAAGAGGCGGTCCACCGCTTCCGGTTCCTCAGCAACCCTCCCGTGCCCTCCGCCCGCGCCGCCACCTGAGCACCCGCCTACAGTGCGGCCATGGGCTACCGGGTCGTGCAGTGGGGCACCGGAAACGTCGGACGGCATGCGCTGCGATGCATCATCGGCCATCCCGACCTCGAGCTGGTCGGTGTGTGGGTGCACGGCGACGACAAGGTCGGCAAGGACGCGGGCGAGCTCTGCGGTGTCGGCCCGGTCGGGGTCCTCGCAACCAACGACGCGGACGAGCTCATGGCGATGAGGGCGGACTGCGTGTCCTACATGGCGACCGGTGACCTGCGTCCGAACGAGGCCGTCGAGGACATGTGCCGCATCCTCGAGACCGGGTCCAACGTGGTGTCGACCTCGGTGGTACCCCTCGTCTATCCGCCCACCGCCGATCCCCGCGCCGCGGCACGACTCGAGGAGGCGTGCCGGGTCGGAGGTACGTCGTGCTTCACGTCAGGTATCGATCCGGGCTTCGCCAACGACCTGTTGCCGCTGACGCTGCTGGGCGCGTGCGAGCGGGTCGACTCGGTGCGTGTGATGGAGATCCTCAACTACGACACCTACGACCAGGCCGAGGTGCTCTTCGAGACGATGGGCTTCGGCCAGGCCCTCGACAGCACCCCACTGCTGCTCTTCCCGGGCGCGCTCACGTTCGCCTGGGGCGGCGTGGTCTCGATGATCGCCGAGGGCCTCGGCGTCGAGCTCGACGAGATCCGCGAGACCCATGAGCGCCGGCCCGCGGAGACGACGTTCGACATCGCGGCAGGCCGAGTCGAAGCCGGCACCACGGCCGCGTTGCGCTTCGAGGTGCAGGGCATCGTCAACGGCCGGCCCGCCATCGTCGTCGAGCACGTCACCCGGCTTCACGACGCCCTCGCCCCCGACTGGCCGCAGCCGGCCGGCCATGGCTCCTATCGCATCCTCATCGAGGGATCGCCGTCGCTGAAGTGCGAGCTCGAGCTGTCCGACACGGCCGGCGACCACAACGCCGCGGGCCTCACCGTGACCGCGATGCGCCTGCTCAACGCGATCCCCGCGGTCTGCGAGGCCGAGCCCGGGCTGCTCTCCACCCTCGACCTGCCGCTCGTGACCGGCCGCCACGTGATGCGCTGAACCCCGTCGTTCTTGTCGTGCGCAACCGTCGACCGGACGGTTGTCTGCGACAAGAAGGAGGGGTTACAGGTCGGGCAGGTGCAGGTCGAGGTTGCCGGCCTCGAGGCCACCGTCGATCTCGATGACCTTGCCCGTCACGAAGCTGCCGGCCGGCGAGGCGAGCCAGAGCGCGCCGAACGCGATGTCGTCGGGCAGTCCGAGGCGGCGCAGCGGGGTCTTCTTGACCATCTCGTTGCGGATGTCGTCGTTGTCGAGCACGGTCTCGAGCGCGGAGGTGGCCACCGAGCCCACGGCGATGGCGTTGGCCCGCACGCGCGGGGCGAGGTCGGCCGCCATGAGCCGCGTCATGTGGGCCATCGCGGCCTTGGCCGTGCCGTAGGCGACGAAGCCGCGATCGCGCAGCCGGCCGATGGCGGAGCCGATGTTGACGATGCTCCCGCCGTCGCCCGCGAGCATGTGGGGCACGGCCAGCTTGCTGAGGGCGAACGCGGTCGTGACGTTGAAGTGGAACGCCCGCTCGAACATGCGCTCGCTCGTGTCGAGGAACGGACGGGGGCTCGTGCCGCCGGCGTTGTTCACCACCACGTCGATGCGTCCGAGCTCCGCCATCGCCCGGTCGACGAGCTCCTCGAGGTTCGCGGTCTCGCTCACGTCGCACGGCACGACGACGGCGCGACGTCCCGCGGCACGCACGTCGGCAGCCACCTCGTCGAGCTGGTCCTTCGTGCGCGACGCGATCACCACGTCGGCGCCGGCGGCCGCGAAAGTGCGGGCGACGGCCGCGCCGATTCCCCGCCCGGCCCCGGTGACTACGGCGACGCGGTCGGTGAGCATGAACTGGTCGAGGACCATTACGCCTCCAACTCGCTTCGGCCATCGGTGGCCCACCAGCTCGCGGTGAGACGCAGGCCCGCGACCTCGCCGCGGGGCTGGATCTCCTCGTACGTGCGCTTGTAGCCGGTGCGGTTGATCCGCCAACGCCCGTCATCGGCCTTCTCGTACTCGTCCTCGTAGAAAGCCGAGCCCCGAATCGTGATCTGCCACGCGGTCTCGACGACGACGTCGTCCATGGCCCACGTGCCCGTGGCCCGCGACGGCCCGACGATGTCGATCTCGGGCTGGTGGACGCGGTGGGTGGAGAGGAACGTCTCCGCGCTCATCGTGCGCTTGAGGAACCCGACGATCTCGTCCCGCCCGTGGTACTCGTACTTCCCACCGCTGTACGCGGCGACCGCGTCGTCGGTGAAGAGCGCACCGATCTCGTCGAAGCGCTTCTGGTCGAGGCACCGCATGTAGGCGTACTTGAGTCGCTTGATCGCCTCGATCTCCACCAGGTCGGAGACGTCCACCGCTCAGACCCGGTCCAGCTCGAGCATCCGGATGGCGTTGCCCCGGACGATCTTGTAGACGACGTCCTCGGGAAGGTGGCCCATGAGGTCCTCCGCCACCTGTCTCGTGTGGGGCCAGGTGGAGTCCGTGTGCGGATAGTCGGTCTCGAAGGTGACGTTGTCGACGCCCACCACGTGGAGCGACTCGAGCCCGTGACGATCACGGAAGAAGCAGCCGAACACCTGCCGGTAGAAGTAGGTCGACGGCGGCTCGGGCACCGTGTCGCGGACACCGCCCCAAGCCCGGTGATCACGCCACACGTCGTCGGCCCGCTCGAGGAGGTACGGGAGCCAGCCGATCTGGCCCTCGGAGTAGGCGAGCTTCAACGTCGGGAAGCGGACGAGCACCCCCGAGAAGAGGAAGTCGCTGAGCGACGCCATCGCGTTGTTGAAGCTGAGGGTGGCGGCGACCGCGGGTGGCGCGTCCTTCGACGTGGCCGGCATCTGGGACGACGAGCCGATGTGCATGCAGACCACGGTGCGGGTGTCCTGGCAGGCGATGAAGAAGGGGTCCCAGTAGCCCCCGTGGATGCTGGGCAGGCCGAGCTTGGGCGGAATTTCGCTGAAGCAGACCGCGTGCACGCCGCGATCGGCGTTGCGCCTGACCTCGGCGGCCGCCGCGTCGGCATCCCAGAGCGGGATGATGCAGAGCGGGATGAGCGCGCCGGCGCTTCCGTCACACCACTCCTCGACCATCCAGTCGTTGTAGGCCCGCACGCAGAGCATGGCGAGCTCGCGGTCCTTGGCCTCGAGGAATGTCTGGCCACAGAAGCGAGGAAACGTGGGGAAGCAGAGCGACGCCTCGACGTGGTTCAGCTCCATGTCGTCGACGCGGGCCTCGGGCTCGTAGCAGCCGGGCCGCATCTCGTCGTAGGTGATCGCCGACAGCGTCATGTCGTCGCGGTCGAAGCCAACTGCCGCGACGTGCCGCTTGTGCGGGTACATCCCGCCTTCGTAGAACCAGATGTCGCACGGCGGACCATCGTCGGTGAGCTCGTACTCGTAGGTCGTGCCGCCGACGTAGGTCAGTCCCCCGAGGCCGCGCCGCTCGATCCGCGGCGCCGCGTCGCGGAACCTGGCCGGCACCCGGGTCGTCCACACGTGGGCCGGCTCCACGACGTGATCGTCGACGCTGATGATCCTGGGGATCGGCGTCGTGGCTGCTCCCACCGTCATCGTCAGGCTGTCGCGCACCGAATCTGACGGGTCGTCACAAACGGTCACGATAGCCCCTGGCCTCCGACCGAGTCCGAGCGAGTCGGTCCACCGCCCCGGCGGCGGCGTCCGCCATACTCGACCGCTGAGGGCCCCGGGCTGAGTCGTACGGCTCATTGTGGTCGTCGGACCACTCTGCGTACTCTGCGCCAAGAAGGGAAGGGGATCAGCATGTTTCTGCGTCGCAAGCGCGATCAGCGCGCCGCTCCACCGGATCTGGACCTCGTGGCCCTGCTCGAGCCGTACAAGGTGGCTCGTGAGCTGCAGCCCGTCGGGGCGGCGGGAGCCACGCAGGAGAACGAGACCCACACCGACACGCGTCCCTGACGCCCTGCTCCTGCGGGAGCGAGCTCACGGGAGCGCCCGGCGAATTGGGCCTGACGCCCTATTGGCGCCGAGCACTTGGGCTGTCACGGTGGTCTGGCCGTCGAGCGCCGATGAGATCCCGTCTCGTCAACGATGACGAGTCGATACCGCGGCGTCGCCGGCATGGGGGCCGCGCGGGGACGGGGATCGTGAAGGTGGAGAGGCGGTCGGTCCCCGTGCCCGCCGGTGCTCGATCCAGGCGGATCCGGTGAGGTTCGTCGTCGCCCGGTCGCACTGAAGTCGACGCGCCCGCGCGCCGATACCAAGGCAGTGAGGGACCGCCAGCGGAGAGGAGAGGTGGATCGCGCGCTCCATCCGCGCCGCGAGGCTGACGGCGGGTTCTCGCTCATCGAGCTGGTCATGGCCATCTTCGTCTTCTCGGTGATCACGACTGCGCTCGGGTACGTGCTGACCGGCTCGATGGTCGACGTCGCCTTCGCCCGGCAGCGACAGGTGGCCAACCATCTCGCCACCCAGGCCATGGAACAGGTTCGGGCGCTTCCGTTCTCCACCCTGGCCGCGGGGCTCGACCGCACCGACCTCGCCACCGCCGACCCCAACATCACGGTGACCGGCTCCGGCGCGACGGCCGTCTACACCTTCACACCCACCGGCGAGACGATCCCGACCGGCACGAGCGGCAACGCACAGGTGCCACTCAACCCCCACCGGCAGACCAAGGTCGTCAACGGCACGACCTACACCGTGGCGGTGTACCCGACCAACTACCAGGGCAGCACCACCTCCTTCCGGGCCACGGTGATCACCTCGTGGACCGGCTCGTTCCGGAAGGGGCTGGTGGCGAGCGTCTCCACGCAGACGATCCTCTTCTCGCCGGCCGGCTGCGTCTCGAGCGCCACACATCCGTTCGCGTCGCCCTGCCAACCGTTCCTCTACGGCACCTCGTCCATGGGCCAGGGGGCGGTGACCGTCACGGGCACGCTCCTCGGGATCAACCTCCACCAGGCGGTGCTGCGCGCGGGCGAGCTGGACTCGACGATGCAGATCGAGCAGGTCTCGGCCGCGCAAGGACGGGCCACCACGTCGGGTGTCTCCCTCGACATCACGGGGCAGTCGGTCCAGAACAGCGGCGCACAACTGGGCGCCTCCGCATCGGACACCGACCCTGTCTCGACCGCCTTGGTCTACTCGCAAACACCGGTGTCGCAAGGCAGCCCGGCCACGCTGAGCGCCACCAACGGGTACTTCTCCCTGGTGCTCACCCCCAGCCCCACGGAGACGGGCAACAGCATCAGCACATCCAGCGCGTCGTCGTCGACGAACCTCTGTCCCGATCCGCTCGGGATCAACCAGAACGACCTGTTGCCATGTGGCAGCGGGTCACTGCAGCAGACGGGGCTGATGTCGGGCACGTTTAGCGTGGGCGCGGGCGCGATCCCCATGGGCAACGCGTTGTTGGGCTCGATCGCGGCTGCCCCGTCGGCCGCCAAGAGCTTCGCCAACCTCGACACCCCGGCGTGCTCCGGCTCGCCGACCACCGGCGACGGCTGTGTACGGTCCAAGGCCAGCCGCTCGATCGGCACTGTGACCCTCGTCAACCTGCCCGCCAACCTGGCCTCCCTGCGCCCCGCGGACATCCCAAGCGGCTGGAACGGCTACCTCTTGCGGGCGTCGAGCTTCTCGGACACCGTGAGCGCGGAGAGCGGCGTCGGCAGCGCGGCACCGACCGTCACCATTCCGATCAGTGGTAGCGCGCCGACGATCTCCTATTGGAACGGTGCCGGTTACAGCACCACGACCATCGCGCCGGGAGCAGCTGTCGCCGTGCCGGTTGCGAGCGTGAACATCAACGATGCCGGGTTCCCGGGCGGCGCGCTCACCATCCAGATCACCGCGGCGATCTCGACCGGGGGAACCGTGAAGACCGATCCCGGGAACTGTGGAACCTGCACGCGCACGTCGGCGTCGGCCCAGTCGGCATCGCCCATCGTCGGTGACATCACCTACACGATCACGCACAACGGCGTCACCCTCGCGAATCTGACCATCCACGTCGACCTCGGCACCCTGCTCGCGCAGACCTCCTACAAGGCGGCGCCCGGTGCCGGCTGAGCCGGGTCGAGCCGAGCCGGGTCGGGCAGCGGCGGACGGCGGCTTCACCGCCATCGAGGTCGTCATGACGACTGCGGTGCTGTCGATCGTGATGGCCATGAGCATGGCGTTCCTGGTGTCCGCGCAGCGCACGGTGACCATTGCCGACACCAGGTCGAACAACATCGACCAGGCGCGCCTCGGCGTCGAGCAGCTGGACCGCCAGATCCGGTCCGGCAACCTCATCTACAACCCGGCGCAGGAGAACGATCCGGCCAACGGCATCCGGCCCGGCCTCGCCCTCCGCGTCTACACGCAGTCCAACTCCGTCCAGCGCTGCGTGCAGTGGCGCATTTACAACAACCTGCTGCAGACGCGCAGCTGGACGACGACCTGGCAGGTCGACGACATCGTGTCGGGGTGGCGGACCGTGGCCGACCACATCGTCAACGACACGGGTAGCCCGGCGTTCTCGTTGGACGCGACCTCGAGCTTCGGGAGCCGGCTGCTCAACATCTCCCTTTTGGTGAACGACTCGCGATCGTCGTCCAAGAACTCAGCGGTCCAAGCATCGGTCGCCGGCCGCAACACCCAGTACGGCTACCCGAACTTCGTCTGCGCCACGATCCCGCCCTACTCGTAAGCCTCACAAGAAGGACTGATGCTCCGCTTCCTCAACCCCGCTCGCCGCGAGACTCGCCAAGAGAACGGCATCGCCATGATCACCGTGCTGCTCGCATCCATGGTGGTCGTCGGCCTCAGCCTCACGGCAGTCCAGCTGTCCCAGCATGGCCTGACCTCCACCTCGTCGGACCGAAAGCGCATCCAGGCTGCGGACGCGGCGGAAGCGGGGCTGGATGTCACGCTCGCCGCGCTCCAGGCCAATCCCTATCCGACGATGCCATGCACGCTCACAGGAACGCTCTCCGACGTGCCCACGACCGCGAGCTACACGGTCGCGATCACCTACTACGACACGTTCCCTCCCGCGGGCGCTCCGCTCACGTGCAGTGGCGGCCTCTCGGCTCAGCCCGCGGCCGCCGAGCTCGTCTCGACGGGAGACACGCAAGCGGTCGTCGGCCTGAAGCGACAGATGGACGCGCTCATCAAGCTCACGCCGGTACCCGGCTCGGGCTCCGGGTTCAACCGCGCCATCTTCTCGGACCAGGGCCCGCACCTCAACAACACGCTCACCATCAACGGTTACTCGGGCCAGGACGGCGACATCTACTCGAACGGCAACGTCATCTGCGACAACGCCGCGACCGTGCACGGGAGCATCTACACCCAAGGGACCGTGCAGCTCAACAATGCGTGCACGATCACGGTCGATGTCTACGCCAAGGAGAACCTGACCACCAGCAACTCGACGAGCATCGGCCACGACGCCATCTCGTCGCAGGGAAACATCGCGTTGGGCAACACCAGCACGGTCGCGCACGACGCCACCGCCAAGGGCACCAACACCGGAGGCACGGTGACCGGCCAGCGCCGTTCGAACCAGACGGGCATCCCCGACCCGCCCACCGCCAGCATGCCGACCCTCAACTGGGACGCGGCTGCGTGGACGAGCGGCGGATTCACGGTCGTCGACGAGGGCACGAACTGCACGCAGGCCCACAACGACATCGCGACGATGAGCACGGCGACGGTCAACAAGGTGTACAGGATCCACGGCTCCTGCAAGATGACGTGGGGCAACAACGAGACGGTCACGCTGGCGCGGGATCTCGCGGTGGTGGCCGACGGAGGCTTCTACTGGAACAACTCCTTCAAGGTGAAGTCGTCGGTCGACGGCGTCGCGCACAAGGTCTCGTGGATCGTTCCCTCCGACGCGGTGACGGTGAGCTCGCCCTGCGGTTCAGTCGACAACGGGCCGCACGACATGTATTCGGAGAACTCCAACTCGTCGACCAGCGACATCACCGTCTTCTTCTACACACCCTGCAACATCACCATGAACAACGCGATCTCGGGCGGGGGGCAGATCTACGCCGGACGAGTGACGGTCAACAACGCGTTCTCCCTGAGCTACGTGCCGGTTGAGATTCCCGGCGCCGCGAGCTCCTCGACGACGCTCTACACGGTTGCGATCAGCTACAAGCGGGAGACGCCCGCGTAGCGAGTCCTCGGGGGGCAGACGGGCCGGCGAATGGGTCGAATGACCTAAGGCGCGCGGGCGGTGCCGCCGCGCAGAATGACCCTGGGCACTCCGGGGTCGGGGTCCAAACAGGGGGATCGATGGCTGGTATGACACGTCCGCTGGGGCGCTCGGCGCTCGCGGCGTTGGGTGCCTTCCTCGTTCTGGGGACGGCCGCGGCCCCGGTCGAGGCGCTGCCGAACACCTCCTCGCCGACCCTGCGGCTCAACCGCACGATCCACACGAACCCGTTCACGGGGACGTCGACGAAGATGAAGGACGGCGAAGGCAGCGCCTACGTGGCTGCCGACACCTCGCTCTGGCTCGCCGAGGACAACTCCGACCAGGCCTACGAGGTCAACCCGACCACGGGCGCGCTCAAGCGGGTCATCACCCAGAGTGAGTTCGCCGCCGCTCCCAAGCTCGGAGGAGGCGCGTCGGCAGGCTCGAACCGGATCCAGGACCTCGAGTCCATGGCGTACGACACCGCGACCGACACGTTGTACGCGTTCAGCGGAAAGTGCTGCACCTCGTCGGTGCTCCCGACGGCGTTCCGGCTCAAGCGAGGGAGCGACCACAAGTTCCACGTCGAGTCGTATCAACCGCTCCCCTCGGGCAGCGACTTCACCGCGTCGGCAGTGCACCCCGGCGACGGGAAGCTGTACGTTGGCGTGGGGTCGACCGTGCGCCAGTACACCTACGACAGCAACACGGTCGGTTCCACCTTCTCGGTCACTGGTGTGAGCGGCATCTACGGCATGTCGTTCTCGGACAACGGCGCCGATCTCCTGGTCGCCGCGTCGCAGACGAAGCTCATCCGCGCCGACTGGGCGACCAAGAAGGCGGTCGCCGGCTGGGCCTTCAACCTGAGCTCCTTCGGCATGGGCGACACCCGCGCGGTCGAGCTCATCAACGACCAGTTCTACGTGCTCGACGGCTTCGACTCCCGCGCCTCCAGCGATCCGCTGAAGTACGCCGTCTACGTGTTCGACGTGGTGGGCCCGGGCACCCCGCCGACCGCCTCGTTCACCGGCTCGCCCACCTCGGGCGGCGCCCCGCTGACCGTGGGCTTCGCCGACACGTCGACGGGCAACCCGACGAGCTGGTCATGGAACTTCGGCGACGGCGGCACGTCGACGCAGCAGAACCCCTCGCACACCTACACCACGCCCAACACCTACAGCGTCTCGCTCACCGCCAGCAACGCGGCAGGGAGCAACACCTTCACCCGCTCGAACTACATCGTCGCCACCGGCGTCGACGACACGCCACCCGACACGTTCATCGACTCCGGACCGTCGGGGACGACCGGCAGCACGTCGGCCACCTTCACCTTCTCCGCCTCGGAGCCGGGGACGTTCGCTTGCGACCTCGACGGTGGCGGGCTCTTGCCGTGCAGCTCGCCGCAGACCTACTCGGGGTTGAGCGCCACCACCCACACGTTCCAGGTGCGGGCCACCGACAACGCCACGAACCCTGACCCGACCCCGGCGTCACGCACGTGGACGATCGTCGCAGGGGCGGCCCAGATCGCGCGCCAGGCGACCTCGACGACGGTCAACGCCACCGCAACCAACGCGATCACCATCCCCACGCCGGCCGGCACGAGCGCGGGCGACGTGCTCGTCGCGTGCGTGGCCCTGAACGGCGGCACGGTGAACGGCGTGCCCTCGGGCTGGGCGCCGATCGCGGCGGTGACGTCCGTCTCCAACCCCCACGTCTACGGCTACTACAAGGTCGCCGGGGTTTCCGAGCCGACCCCCACCTGGAACCTCAGCGCGTCGGTCGCCAACGGCGGCGGGATCGCCCGCTACTCCGGCGTGAGCAACCTCTCGCCGCTCGACAGCGCGCCGTCCACCGGTGCATCCGCGACGGCGGTGACCGCTGCGAGCGTGCCGGGCGTGACCACGGTGAGCCCCGACGCCATGGTCGCGGGGTGCGTCGGCATCAACTCGTCGAGCGCCGCCGTCACCATCGCCTCGCCGGCCGATCTCACCGAGGCGTGGGACATCGCCGGCAAGCGCAACGAGGTGGCCGACGGCCTGCAAGGCGCGGCCGGGCCCAGCGGGACGAAGACCTGGACGCTCAGCTCGGTCCGGGAGTTCGCGGGCTGGCTCGTCGCGCTGCACCCCGCGTAAGGCCGCACCCAGCCGAACGCGGTAGTCCCCGTTTCGCGGGAACGCATCGCGGGCACCGGCGAACGGTGGTCGAGCCTTGCGCGCTCGATCGTCGCGACCGTAGGGTCCGCGGGCAGAGGGGGTCCGTCATGCGCACGATTGCTGCTCTGTTGCTCGTCGGGTTGGGTGTCGTGCCGGCGGGGCCCGCGTTCGCCGACGACGACCACGGCGCCGTCCACGTGCGCCCGGGCCAGTCGATCCAAAGCGCGGTCGATCGCGCCGAGCCGGGTCACACGGTGATCGTGGCGCCGGGCCGGTACCGGGAGGCCGGACGGCCTTGTCCGAGCGATCCCACCCACGTGTGCGCGGTCGTCGTCACCCGGAGCGGGATCACGCTGCGGGCGCAGGGCGACGACGGGCGGCGGGTCGTGCTGGAGAACGCCGGACACCAGGACCAGGGGATCGCCGTCGCCAAGCCCGGCGCGTCGGGGGCTTCTTGTTTGACGGACCCCGACCAGCGTCTCCGGCATGCGAGGGTGGAGGGCTTCACGGTCAACGGCTTCGGCGGCGAAGGCATCTTCCTGCTGTGCGTGGACGACTGGGTCGTGGCCCACAACGCCACGCACGACGACGCCGAGTACGGCATCTTCCCCTCCCACAGCCGTCGCGGCCGGGTCACCCACAACGTGGCCACCGGTGCCAACGACACGGGCATCTACGTGGGCCAGTCCTCCGACGTGCGGGTCGACCACAACCTGGCCACGGGAAACGTGAGCGGGTTCGAGATCGAGAACAGCAGTGGCGTCGTGCTGCGCCACAACCGGGCGGTGGGAAACACCGGCGGCATCCTCTCCTTCGCCCTGCCGTTCCTCGACGTCAAGTCCAACCACGACAACGTCGTCGCCGACAATCAGGTCCTGGCCAACAACAAGGCCAACACGTGCCTCGACCCCAGCGACGACGTGTGCCAGGTCCCGTCGGGGACGGGCATCCTGGTCTTGGCCGCCGACCGCAACCTGGTGAGATCCAACGAGGTGCGCGACAACCACTCGTTCGGCGTCGGGACGGCCAACTACTGCGGCCAAGTGCGCCGCGCTCGACATCGACCCCAACCCCGATGCCAACCAGGTCCGCCACAACACCGTGCTGGGAAACGGCCTCGCCCCCGACCCCTCGCTGCCGTCCGTCTTCGCGGTCGATCTCGCATGGGACCTCAGCGGCGCGGGCAACTGTTGGAGCGCCAACCGGGCAGGCACCACGTTCCCGTCGTCCTTGCCCGCCTGCGCCTAGCGCGGTCGGGCCTCGCCATCCCGCGACTCGGCGGGCGGTACCGCGCCCGACAGTGGGCGCAGCGCCGCGTCCAGCAGGCCGACGACCGCGGCCCAGCGCGCGTCGGGCTCGTGGCTCTCGGTCGTCGCGGAGGCAACGAGGTAGCCGACGTGGTTCAACACGACGGTCTCCAGTCCCAGCGCGGCTTCCGCGGCATCGAGATCGCGCCGCACCGCGCCGACCGATTGCCCGAGCGCGAGCAGCTCGGCCAGCTCCGAGCGGAACACGGCGAGGGTGGGCAGGGCGAGGATGCGAGCCGGCGTCATGATGTCGGCTCCGGCCAGCACGCGGGCGACGAGGGGGTGCGCGCGAGCCGCGGTCACGAGCCCGGCCGCGAGGCTTCCCAGCAGCTCGAGCAACGACCCGTCGACGTCGCGGTTGAGCGCGTCGCGGGCGACGGCCACCAGCGCCTCGGCGTCGGCGTCGACGGAGGCCTCGAACAACGCCTCCTTGTCGGGGAAGTAGCGGTAGACGGCGGTGGGCGACACACCGACGTCGCGAGCGATGTCGGTCAGGGACACCCGGTTGAAGCCCTCGGACGCGAACCGGACGATCGCGGCGCGGATCAACGCGGCCCGGGTCCGTTCGCCCTTCCGTACCTGCTCCGACAGCGCCATGGACCGAGTGTAGCGGAAGTCACAGAAATGAGGAATTGCATGATTTCCTCAGTTCCTATAGGTTGGAGCCATGACCACCACGATGACCCGCTCCCACGACGAGGCTTCCCGCCGGGTGGAGAAGCTCAGCCACGCGTCGCTGCGCAAGATCATCGACCCCGACGTCGACCTGCCCGGCGAGGTCGGGCCCGGTCAGGTCCTGCCCGACGAGCTGCTGTCGATCCACGAGCTGCCCGAGTTCGCCGGCCTCACCCGTGAGCAACGGGCCACGCTCTCGCGTGAGGAGATCGCCTCGGTGATCGACGCGGGCCTGCGCTTCGAAGCGGTGCTGATGGCCGGGTTCGCGCACGCGATCGTCGCCGCGCCCGACCTCACCGACGCGCGCGTCGTGTACGCACTCCACGAGGTCGGCGAAGAGACGCGCCACTCACGCCTCTTCAGCCGCCTGCTCGGCCAGCTCTCGCCGTCCGCCCGCAACCCGCTCTCGGTGCTGCGGCCCGTCGAGCTCTTCGTCGTCCGCCAGATCATCCGTCGCCAGGCGCTGCTGTCCGTCCTCGTCCTCGGGGGCGAGGAGATCCCCGACCTCCTGCAGAAGCAGGCCATGGAGCACGGCGACACCGATCCGTTCATCCGGGAGGTCAACCGCTACCACCGGTTCGAGGAGGCCCGTCACCTGGCCTTCGCCCGCACGGTGCTCGCGGAGCAGTGGCGCGCCGCAGGCGCGTTCGAGCGGTTCCTCGTCCGCTTCGTCGTCCCTCGGATCATCTGGGGGATGTTCGACACGATCGTGCACCCCGGCGTCTACGCCACCGTCGGCCTCCCGAGGTTCTCGACCTGGCGCCGCGCCAACCGCACGCCCTTCCGCGTCGGTCTCCGCCACCAGGCGGCTCGGCCGATCGTCAAGGCGCTGATCGACGGAGGCGTGCTGCGGGCCGGTCGCATCCCGCGACCCTGGCGCGCCCTCGCCGGTGTCGACCGGGCCGGCCGGTCGTAATCCTCCTTCTCCCGCCCGGCAGCCCTGTCCGGCACCGGGAAGCCCGACCGGCGATCATGTTGCTGTGCCGCACGTCCCTGCCGGTTCGCACGACAACTGGGTTGAGCGCCCCAACGCGCCCGCTCCGGCCCTCTCGGGTCCCTGACGCAGTTGGACTCGGAGCGACGGTGGCAGGCACGGCGCGCCCTCGTGATCGTTGCGGGCGTGATGATCCTGATCGCAGCCCTTGCGCTCGTCTACACGCTCACCGGGTCCGACAACACGTTCGACCCTGTTCGCTATCAACGGGTGGTGAGTGAGTGTGAGGCGTCGACCGACCGCGACCTCAAGACCGACGGCATCGAGCTGGACGGCATGACACCCTCGCAAAGGGACGAGTGGGACAAGGAGAACAACGCCTGCCTCCGGAAGCGCTTGGGCAGCGTGCCGTTGACGACCGACGGCGGCGCGGTGGACGGCTCCTAGGCCGTGCCCCGGCGCGTCAGCGCGCCGGGTCGTGCACCAGGCGGGCCGTGCTGACCGGCTGGCCGTGCGCCAGGCGGTCGAGGAAGAGCTGGAGAGCACCTTCGGCGCAGACCACCGCTCTGCGATAGGCGCGCGCTCCGACCCCGAACGCCGAGAGCGGCACGACGAGGGCTGCCGCGGAGAACCCGGACGTACCGCCGAGGTTCTGCAACCCCCAGGCGACTGCGACCGCCCCTCCCCCCATCCCTGCACCCACGAGCGCCTGGGTGCGTAGAGGAAGGAACTGCCACGGGTACGCGAGCTGCGCCTCGAGGCAGAGCCGCACGAAGCCCGGACGCGACGGATGAGCGGTCACGGTTGCCCGTAGCTCCCGAACCGCGCCGAGGGGGTAGCGAGCCCGACCACCCAACCTGCGCAACACCGCCCGGCCCACGCCTCGCTGGCGGGCCCACGCCGTGGTGTCACCGCGGGACACCCGCAAGGTGAGGAGGTTCCCGCGGGCCAGCTCGTCGACGGACACCCGCACGTCGCTCACCGGGCCCGGCACCACCCTGGAGACGACCATGTCGAACTCGCGGTCGGCCTCGCGCAACCCCCCGCTCCGGAGCTCGTCCAGCGCGGCGTGGATCGCCACGGGTGACAGCCCGACCTCCCGCCCGATCGCCTCGAGGGTATCGGGGTCGAGCAGCGCGGATTCGCCTCGGATCCCGGCCGTCTCGAGCTCCGCCGCCCGGCGGAACACCTGAGCGGCCTCCTCGGGACTCACCCGATCGGGCAGCATCACTGCGATGAGTCTTCCAGGCGGCCCGGCGCGGGCCAAGTCGCGATTCGAGGGCCTGCTCACACACCGATGAGCGCCTCACCCCTGTCGGGCCTGATCGAGGAGCTTCTCGAGCGATGAGATCGACAGCTCCCCGGATGCTCGGGCCACGACCTTGCCCGAGCCGTCGACAGCCACGAAGAACGGGTATGCAGGGAGCCCGAACGCGTCGGCGGCCGTCTGGTTGTCGTCATCGGCCATCGTGGTCACCGTCCACCCTTCGCGCTGGAGCCACGCGGAGGGTGGGTAGTTGGGCCGGTCGGGCGTCGTTCCGGTGGCCACCGCGTACAGGTCGACTCCCGAGGGCTTCCCGTTGCTGCGCAGCCAGCTCGCCAGCAGCGGCACCTCACGTTGACAGTGCGGGCACCAGTGGGCGACGAACAGCACCAGCTTCGGCCGGCCGTCGTTGCCGATCGAAACCGGCCGGCCCGCGAACGTCGCACCCCGCAACTGTGGCGCCGGCGCCCCGACGGCAGGGTCGGCGCCCTCGCCGGCAAGCTGCGGAAGCGGCGTCCCGCTGATCGTCACCGGACCGGTCTGCTGCAGTCCCCTGGCCGCGTCGGTCTTCGGGCTCGTGCCGCGCGATGCGATGACGGCCACCACGGCGAGAACGACGACCACGCCGATGGCGAAGCCGATGACGGGGGTGCGGTGAATCGGCGGCGGCGCCCCCCGGCTACCTCCGCGGGGGCGCGACGAGGACGGACGCGACTTGGTCGTCGCCATCAGAGACTCCTTCGAGTTGGACCGGGCGCCGGGGCTGACCGGCGCGCGTGAGCACGAGTGACACGACGAGGGCGAAGGCCGACAAGGCCATCGTCGGTATCGTCAGGTAGCCGAAGCGACGAACCCAGATGATCGTGCACGGGTTGGCGACGTCGCAGGCACCCGAGTCGAGCGAAGGAACTCGCTCGAGGAGCACGTGATACGCCGAGACCACCGCGCCGAGCGCGGCCAGCGTCGCGGCATAGGGCCGGATGCCGTCGTCGCGCCGCCAGGCTGCGAGGCCGAGCACGGGTACGAGCGGGTACATCGCAATGCGCTGGTACCAGCACAGCTTGCACGGCGTGAAGTGGGCGCCTTCGGAGAAATAGAGGCTTCCGCTCATCGAGATGGCTGCGACGAGGAAGGCGAGGACGAGCGCTTGGGGCCCGATCTCGTCGGCGAACGCCGACTTCCACCGCGCCGCCGTCGGAGAGATCCGCGCCGCGACGTGCAGCGTCACGGTTGCGGCCACGGTGACCTCCGCGACGATGCTCAACAACGCGAGGAAGAGGGTCACCGTGTCAGTGGTCATTCTGCGATCTCGTTGACGCCGTGGGCGGTGCCGGTCAGGTCGATGCCATCGCCACGACAGCGCCGTCGACGTCGCCGCGGGTGGTCATCACGCACCCACCCAGCAGCCCATCACCGTGGTTGCGACGCTGACCGCGACAGAGGAGCGGTCCTGCGGCGGATCGCCAAACTGCATCGGGAGATGGGAGATGTCGACCTCGAGGACCTTGTAGTCCTTGCGGACGACGACCGAGCCGTCGCTCGTGACGAACGCCCCGTCGCCGAGCTGCGGCGGGTCAGGACGCTTTCCGAGACGGGAGCCCATCTCCTCGAAGTAGCTCGCGGTCGCCGACGCACTCGCGAGCTCCTTGACCGACAGCGCGATCTTGCCGCCGGGGTACACGTAATCGCACGCGTACACGCGATCGGTCCAGGTGGGTGAGGTCACCTGGGTCGGGGTGACGCCGAGGCTCCCCGCGATGTCGCTCTGCGCCTCCGCCGCACAGACCATCTTCGCCGATTCCGAGGGGTTGTCGCCCACGGCCTCAGCCGCGCGCGACGCGACCGTGCTCGGCGCATGGGAGGCCGACGAGGTCGAGCCGCATCCGGTCAGCACGACGACGGCTACGAGCAGCGCACCGGAGACGAATCGAGGCACGTCCCCAAGCTACCGGTGCGCGGCCCCTACCCCCGTGCGCGCCGGGGGCGGTCCGAATTGCGCCGATCTCCTACTCGTCGAGCGGGCGGTGAGGCGGAGGGGAGGCGCGGCCGTGCCTCGCCATGGGTCGATCGACCCATTTTGGAAGCCCGTGCGTTGGGCAACGATGGAGCCGGCCAAAACGAGCAGAGGGGGGCGCCATGATGCGTGCGCCGAAGACGAGGAGCGCGCCGCGGATGGGGAGGTCGGCGCGCCGCTGGACCGCCCTCTCCCTCGCGCTGACCCCGGCGGTGGTCCTGACGTTGGTCGCCGCGCCTGCGGCCCACGCCGCCTCGACCGCGTTCGCCGACGGCTTCGAGAGCGGCAACTTCGCGGCGTGGTCCTCGGTCCAGACCGGCGCAGACGGCACGGCCACGGTGCAGAGCGCGACGGTCAAGACGGGCACCTATGCGGCGCGCCTCACCGCAACCACCGCCGCGGGCTCGCTCGCCTACGCCCGGGAAGCTTTGTCCGGCGCGCAGACAGACGTCACTGCGAGCGGCGACTTCCAGGTGCAGACCGAGGGCGCGTCCGGAGCCAACGTGCCCATCTTCCGGCTCTTCGACGCGGCCGGCACCAAGCTCGTCAGCCTCTACCGTCAGAACCAGTCGGCCGGTATCTGGGTCTGGTACGCGAACACCTACAACGCCACCACGGCGAGCCTGGCGCTAAACACGTGGGCGCAGCTGCAGGTTCACGTCATCGCCACCGGAGCCGCAACCGGCACGGTCGACGTGTTGGTCAACGGCGCCACCGTGTACCACTCGACCACCGCGACCTTCCCCGCCGGCGGCTTCAGCTCGGTTCAGATCGGCAACAACTCGGCGTCCCAGGCGTTCGCCATCGTGGCCGACAACATCTCGGTGTCAACGGGCTCGACAGGCACGGCGACCCCGCCGGCCAACACTTCGCCACCCACGATCTCGGGCACCGCGACGCAGGGCTCGACGCTCACCGCGAATCCAGGGACCTGGAGCGGCACGACGCCGATCACCTACATCTACCAGTGGCGACGCTGCGACGGCGTCGGCGCGAACTGTGCCGATGTGAGCGGCGCCACGGCCACGACCTATGTCCTGGGATCGGCCGATGTCAATGCCACCCTGCGGGTGACGGTCACCGCCACGAACGCCGTGGGCACGAGCAGCTCGGTGTCGGCACCGACCGCGGTGGTGGCTGCGGCCAGCTCCGCGTCGCCGCCGACGAACACCGCGCCGCCGACGATCAGTGGAACGCCGACGCAGGGCTCGACGCTCAACGGCAGCCCTGGAACTTGGAGCGGCACCGCGCCGATCACCTTCGCCTACCAATGGCGGCGCTGTGACAGCGCCGGCGCCACCTGTGCCGACGTGGCCGGTGCCACGGCCACGACCTACCTCCTCGGGTCGCCCGATGTCGGCAGCACCATGCGGCTGGTGGTGACCGCCGGCAACTCCGCCGGCTCGGGCGTCGCGACCTCGAGCGCCACAACGGTCGTGCAACCGGGATCGACTCAGTCGGGCGTGGTTGCGCTCTGGCACATGGACGAGACCTCCGGCAGCGTCATGCACGACTCCGTCGCGGGCCACGACGGCACGCTGTTCTCCGTGGCGCTCGGACAGCCTGGGTTCCTGGGCGCCGCGTTCGGCTTCAACGGGTCGAGCTCCTACGTCTCGGTCCCGTCCGCGAGCGACCTGAACCCGGGCAGCTCGAACATCACCATCACCATTCACCTCAAGACGACGAGCGCGCCGGCGACGCCCGACTGGGACCTGATCCGGAAGGGCAAGTACACGACCACGGGGGGCGAGTTCAAGATGGAGTACCAGCCGTCCGGGCAGGCTTCGTGCGGCTTCAAGGGCTCGGCCAACTACAGCGAGCTCACCGCCGGCCCCGCCCTCAACGACGGCAAGTGGCACACCGTCCAGTGCGTGAAGACATCGTCCGCGATCAAGGTGATCGTCGACGGGCAGACGTTCTCGAAGGCTGCCAACCTCGGGTCGATGTCCAACACAGAGCCGGTGGTGATCGGCGCCCATCCGGGCTCCGAGTTCTTCAAGGGCACCCTCGACGAGGCCAGCATCCAGGTCGGTTAGCTCCATCGGCCCATCGGGGGAAACCCGGCTGCGCAACGCGGCGCCGCGGCTCCATCGGAATCTGCGCCGCCTCGCGCACGTTGACGGCATCACATGGCCAGAGGCGCGACATCCGGCACCACTACCCACCCGACGTGGGCCGCCAGGCTCTTCTCGTTCCCCAACCCGGTGAACGAGGTCTCGGCGCGCCTGGTCGCCGGAGGCGTGGTGCTGCTGGCGCTCGCCACGATCGTCTTCGACCAGCCGTGGCTCACCGTTGTCATCGCCTACGGGTTCGTGGCTCGCGCGCTCACGGGGCCGACGCTGAGCCCGCTCGGGCAGCTCGTGACGCGGGTCATCACTCCCCGACTCCCCGTTGCACCGAAGCTGGTAGCCGGTCCGCCGAAGCGCTTCGCCCAAGGGATCGGCGTCGTCTTCTCGGTGACCGCCGCGGTGCTGGCCCTGGGCTTCGGGGCACGGGGCGCCGCCGACGTGGTGCTCGGGCTCCTGGTCGTCGCGGCGACGCTGGAGTCGGTGTTCGCCTACTGCGTCGGCTGCCATCTGTTCGCGTTGCTCATGAGGATCGGCCTCATCCCCGCCGAGGTGTGCGAGCGCTGCAACGACATCTGGGCGACCGCGGAACGAGCCTAGCCGGAGCGCATCGAGAGAGAGGATGGGGCGCGATGGAGCGCGTATGGCGCCACAGCGCAGCGAGACGGCTCGCGCTGGCAGCGGTTCCCGTCATGATCGCGCTCCTCTCCGCCACCGCGGCGGTCGGTGCGCCCACCGGGTCGGACGGCTCGGCGGTCGTCGCCAGCCAACCGCCCGACCGCCAGAACTACGTTCGGACCGCGCAAGCCGGCGATCGGCTCGTCCGCCCGGCGCTGCCCGCGGGTTACGCGCTCGTCGACACCGTGGTCTCGAACACGGACCCGAACCTGCGGAACTCCGACACGTACTCCGACAGTGAGCCGAGCCTTGCGATCAACGGTGCGAACCCCAACGGGATCGTGATCACGGGGTTCAGCAGTTCGTGGAACACGAATGGCAACGCGGCGGTCTTCCGTTCGACGAATGGGGGATCGACGTGGACCAAGGCGTTCTCCGTTCCTCCCCCGACGGGCGTGACCACAGGCGCGGGATGCCCCTGCGACCAGGTCATCGACTTCGACCGTTCAGGGCGGCTCCTGGGAACCTTCTTGAACGCGGTCTCCAACAGCGTCGACATCTACACGGGTTCGACGACCACCCCGGGCAACGCGGCGGGATGGCATTGGGCGACGAACGTCAGCGGGGTGGCCAGACGGACGGACCACCCGGCCGCCAACAGTGGCGATCAACCCTGGCTGCGCGTGACACGCGATCCGGTCACAGCCACCCAGGACAACGCCTACGTCGGGTACGACGACTTCAGCACCTTCCAGGTCAAGGTGTCGGTCTCACGCGGGAGCAACCCGCCGAGGTTCGTGTCGACAGGAGTCGTCGGCGGGATGGGCGCCTTCGTCAACCCGGGCACACGTCTCGCACCTGATCACCGGAACGGCACGGTGTACGTGGTCTACCAGCGCGCGACACGCAAGAACGCCGACGGCACCGTGCATGTCGAGTACAGGCTCAACCGTTCGACGAACGCGGGCAGCGTTTGGACACTCAACGGCTCCACGTCAGGGGTGATCGTGGCCACGGGTGACAGCAAACAGCCAACTCCGAAGTTCGGGTCGGTGAACGCCTTGCTCGGGGGCGTCGACGCAGTGGCAGTGGACAACACCAGTGGCTCCGTCTACGTGGTGTACGGAACCCGTGACGCCTCGACAGGGAACGACCGGTTGGCAATCGTCCGTCTCGTGACGAACTTCGCGGGCGGGCTCGATGTCGTCTCGAACCGTTTCGTGACGGGTCAGGTCAAAGCCGCGCTTCCGGCGGTCGCCGTCGCCGCCAACGGAACCGTCGGAGTGCTCTACGACACGTTCGACGGGTACAACGCGAGTGGATTCCCTCTGTTCTCCGCGCGTCTCGCGCAGAGCACCGATCGCGCGCTCACGTTCTCTGATGTCCGCCTCCTCGCGTTCGCGTCTCCTGCGAAGGACAACGGGAACGCTCGGCAGCGCGTGCTCGGCGACTACCAATCGCTACGTTCTCTCGGGAACACCTTCTACGGGACGTTCACCGCGAACGGCGTCCAGTTCGGTCGCACGACGAGCAACACGGACGCGATCTTCGTCAAGGCGCCCGCGAACTGACGCAGTGCGCCCCGAATCGGACGGCTTTCGAACCGACAATTCGGTCAAGCCGTCGTAGAGTTCCTCGATTATCTCACGGAGTGTGAAGGAGCGGAAGGCTCCGACAACTTGGCGTGAGCATCTGGTTGCCTGAGTTATGGCACAGATCCACCAGGCTGAGGGTCTGCAGCGGGCTGCGACCCCAGTCGCTTGCGGCGCCGATGTGGTACGTCGAACTCACCCCGCGCAATGACGTCGCCGTCGCCGGATGCGGGGTCACGAAGGGCATCGGCAAGCGTTCGAAAGATGGGCACTTGCCCGTCCCGGTGCCGCTCGCGTTCTGTGGCGCAACTGAACGACTGTTGGCGTACGACGCGCACTCGCTTCCCCTGTAGCACTCGGACCAGCGCGTGGAAGCCGCCGCGATCGGCCAGGGTCAGGTCATTGACATCGAGAATGATGGCGTCGTCGCCGTCACACGCCGCAACGATGCCCCCTCCGATACGCTCCAGCAAGGCCACGTCAACGGTGCCGGCCAGGCGCACGACGGTCGCACCATCGATCGCTCGCGTGTTGACGAGAACACCCATCGCCCCCCACCCCCGCCTCATTTCAGTGGGATGCGTCGGGGTCGCTCCGCGGCGGGCTTAGGCACTCGGACGGCGAGCACACCATCGGAGAGGTTCGCTTCAACGCCTTCGCTGTCCACGTCACCGGGAAGTTGGGCCTCGAAGCGAAAGCGACCGACCGTGCGCGTCTGGCGACGCAGGATGCCCGTGCGCTCGCGCTCCTTGCGCTCGCCGCTGACGGTGAGGTGAGGTCCGCCGATCTCGATGTCGATGTCCTCGCGCTTCACGCTCGGGAGCTCGATCTCGACGATGTAGGCATCGTCGGTCTCCTCGAGGTCGGCAAGCGGTGTGAAGCCGTCCCCCGGCATCGGCGTGAAGGACGACCAGTTGTTCAGTAAGTGCTGCAGTTGCTGGTTGAGATGGGCGAGCCCGGCGAACGGATCGACGGGAACGGGCTCGTCGCTACGTCGAACAGATAGAGCCATTGCCCCTCCTCTCGGCTTGTTCGTTCGCAGGAAACAACGGAGGGACGGGACGGCCGATGCCGCCCGTCCCCTGTGCGTTACGCGGCCGAGGAGTCGGCGTTGATCGCCTTGCGCCCACCGCCACTGGTGATCTCCACCTTGCGGGGCTTGGCCTGCTCGGCCACCGGGATCGTCAGGGTGAGCACCCCGTTGTCGTAGTTCGCTTCAAGATGATCGACGTCGAGGGCCTCGCCCAAGAACAGCTGGCGGCTGAACGTGCCCTGTGGGCGCAGTCGGGCGTCACGTCTAGGGCGGGCTGCGCGTCGAAGGGCATCAGGCGCGTCATCATTTGCTGTGCCGATCGTGCGTCAGGCGACCGTCGATGATATTGAAGCGCTGCTCCGACTCAGAGCAGTGATGTTCGACGCGATGGAGGTCGACTACAAGCCGGCCCACTGGGAATCGGCCTGCCGGCAGATTCTGCTCGACGGGTTGTCCTCGGGAGATCTTGTCGCCGCAGTGGCCGAATCGGACGACGGTCGGGTGGTCGCGAGTGGAATCGGGGCCATACGCCGCTGGCTCCCCAGCCCGCGCAACCCGTCAGGGTTGCGCGGCTACATCGGGTCGGTGGCGACAGACACGGACTGGCGTCGCCAGGGCGTCGGACGCCAAGTGATCGAGTCCCTGATCGAGATGCTGCAGGGGCGGGGCGTAGCCGAGATCGATCTCCATGCCACCGAGGACAGCGAGAGCTTGTACCGCGCCATCGGGTTCGTCGACCGCGGCGGGGCAGATCTTCGCCTCGGCGGGAGCGCCGATTTCCCGTTCTCGTCAGACGTCTGACGCCGTACAGCGTTTCCGACGCGAGCGACCACCTGAGCGCTGACCGTCGTGTCCTCGTGCGACGCGGTCAAGGACGACAACGGTCCCGATAACTAGGCCCTCCTCGATGCCCTGATCAAGGGACTTGACCGAGGGGGAGGCGCAGCTCGGGGTTTAAGACGCACGCTCAAAGCCGCGCCGCTGACACGCCGCGACGCGGGAGCTTCCCGGGCTCGAGGAGGTGGTAGCCCTGGAACACGGATCGAGCCATGCCCGGGCTCATGCACGTCCGTTCGATCATCGGGAGCACCTCTTCATAGCCGGATCGGCTGCACGCAGTGTCGATCATGGCGACGAGATCCGCTGTCCGCTCCCGAGATCGGCACGAGCCGTGCATCAGGGCTCACGTTACGGCGCGGGTACGGTTCGAATATGTGCGATCAGGCCGGCGAGCGATCGGACATGAATAAGGCCGCTGCACCAGGTGGAACGGCCAGAATTGGCTAGCGAGCGCCCCCGGCAGGACTCGAACCTGCGACCCGCTGCTTAGAAGGCAACCCGGGGCAGTGAACGCCGTGATACCAAAACGGAAAAGACCCGCTCAGACGGCATGAGCGCGGTCCACCTGGTGCCGTGCAATTCGCCTCGTGCCACTTCGTTATGGCACGCCGAGGGCGCCTCGGGACTGCGACAGCGCGCTGACGCGCTCCGCCAGCCAGCAGTTCGGGCCGCTATCAGATTCGTCGCTCGTTGGTCGTGCTGACGAACCGAGAGCCGCACAGATCGTCCGGCTCGGGACGGTCTCACACCTCCCCTGGCCCGCGACTGGGACGGGGTAGCGAGCGAGCACTTACGATCGCGCCAGTGGACGCCAATTACGGCTATGCAGAGTCCGGCGATGTCCGGATCGCCTACGCCGTGGTCGGGGGCGGAGAGCTCGACATCATCGTCGTGCCAGGGCTGATCTCCCACCTCGACCTCTATCTGTCGCCGCCAGCGAGCCACTTTTTCGAGCGCCTTGCGAGGTTCTCGCGCGTGATCACATTCGACAAGCGCGGGACGGGTATGTCTGATCCGGTCACCGAGGTGCCAACGCTCGAGACCCGGATGGACGACCTCAAGGCGGTGACTGATGCGGTCGGGTCGGAACGGCCGATCCTTCTTGGGATATCCGAAGGCGGAGCGACGGCGTTGCTCTACGCGGTCACGCACCCCGCGCGTGTCACGAGTCTCGTCATCTACGGAGCAATGGCACGCTCCACATGGGCTCCCGACTACCCGTGGACCTCCACCGCCGAGGCAATGCTGGAGGCGACCGCCGAGTTCATCTTCCCGTACTGGGGGCAAGGGATCACTGCCGAGGATGCTTCGCCGAGCGACGCCGACGAACCTGGCGTCCGGGAGTGGTACGGACGCCTTGAGCGGATGGGCGCTTCACCCGCGATGCTCTTCGCGCTGTTCACGATGTTCTTGGACATCGACGTCCGCGGCATCGTGCCGAGCGTTCGTGTCCCGACGCTGATCCTGCATCGCCGCGGTGACCGACGGGTCAATGTGCGTAACGGGAGGTGGCTCGCGGAGCATCTCCCTGGAGGCCGTTACGTCGAACTGCAGGGTATCGACCACTCGCCGATCACGAACCCCGATCAAATCCTCGATGAGATCGAGGAATTCGTGACGGGCAGCCCTGCACCCGTCGACGCGAACCGCATACTTGCCACGGTGATGTTCACCGACCTCGTCGCGTCAACCGCTCGCGCCTCCCAGCTCGGAGATCACCGCTGGCGTGACCTGCTCGAGTCGCTGCAGCAGGCGATCCGAGCTGAACTCGTCCGCTTCCGCGGGACTGAAGTGAAGACGATCGGCGACGGGTTCGTCGCGACCTTCGATGGCCCGGTCCGTGCTGTTCGGTGCGGCCATGCGATCGTCGACAAGGTGAGATCGCTGGGGATGGACGTTCGCGTTGGTCTCCATACGGGCGAGCTCGAGGTCATGGGTGAGGACGTCGGAGGGATCGCCGTTCACATCGCCGCGCGCGTCGGTGCCCTCGCCGCACCGGGTGAGGTGCTCGTCTCCGAGACGGTCAAGGGCATCGTCGCCGGATCCGGCCTCACGTTCACGGACCGGGGCGACCATGAACTCAAAGGAGTTCCGGATCGGTGGCGGCTGTTCGCGGCGGCCGGCTAGCTGTAGTGCCTAGCTACGTTGCCGACGCGGTGCATGGGCGGGCCACCGATCGCGGTGTGGTGTCGGTGATGGTTGTAGATGTGCAGCCAGCG